>PLSP01000092.1 GCA_003165195.1 Candidatus Bathyarchaeota archaeon
AATATTTATCTGATTAGCTATTAGTAACTTGCACATGAGTAACTATTTCTAATTAACATTGCTCCCATTCCCCCCATATGTTTTCAAATGAAACAATTAAGTCTTGATTTGACACCTAACCGCCCATAAACCTCCAAAGACGGCAATTCATCAAAAATTAGCAAAAAAGAACCGCATATTCTAACGCTCGATATCAATTTAAGATTATTTCCTGAAGTTATATTTACGAGAAGTAATAGTGTAGGTAAGACAGCCAATCAATCGGCATACGGAGCAGAATATGAGCAGCCGCCAAGAATTCGAACGTGACTTATCTGTTCTAATTACTAGGCTGACAAAGGATTCCACGGAGGAAACCGGAAAAAAACTCAATGTTCTCAAAGATTGGCTTCTTAAGCTCCGCAAAGAAAACGTTGTGAAAATAAATCATTCTGTCATGGAGCTTGTCTGCGCCAAATACCTCATCGAAAAAGGCTACGAAGTCCAACTTGAGTACCCCTTAAACCAGATTTTAACTTGTGACTTATATGCAACAAAAGGGTTAGAGAACCTGATTGTTGAAATTGAAACAGGCTTTATACCGCCGGAAAGCGCTTTGTGCCCTTTAACTTACACGTCAGCTAGGCTTGCAAGCAAAATACTTCGATACTGCAGTTTCGCTGGAAAGTTCGCGTTAGGCATGCCGCCTCATTATATTCTGCCGTTTCCAAGAGCGCTGGCTAAACCGCCTAGAAACCGAACTGAAGAGGAAATTGCGAAGATAAAAAGGCTCTGTGACGCCTACTATCAGAAACCGCCGATAGAATTGGAAGAAATACGGAATGCAAGGATTCACGAAATCTACGTTGTTGATGTTGACCACGTGTCTGTTCTGGAACTTGACCCTGAGACTTACTTAAAAAGAGCAATCAAAAGAGGTATCGTTTACGATTATATGCCAATCGAAATCAGGGAGCAGTAACGCCGAATGTCTTTTTGCGTCTACATTTTACTGTGCCATGACGGCAGCTTCTACACTGGCTACACCAAAAACCTGGATGAAAGAACAAAACAACACCAAAACGGAAAGGGCGCGAAATACACAAAAACGCACAAGCCAGAGAAACTCGCATACGTTGAACTGTTCGATACACGAAGCAAAGCCATGAAGAGGGAAAGAGAAATAAAAAAGCTAAACCACCAACAAAAACTCAATCTCGCCAATTCACAAAACAACAGATAATCTGGTTGGACTTGATTTTTGGGCTTTTCCCATCAAAAGAAGCGCGTGTTAAATGAAATTTGAGGCGCTTTTTTTGCATGTTGATCCGATGCATTTTCTTAGTTGAAGCCGAATATGATCTTCGAGAAGCTCGGAGAGCGCCTTGTAACAAGAATCAACCTATTGCCCACCATAGTTTTTGCATCAAAACCAAGGCAAAAAACGCGCCTTTCAACATAAAAAATTTATTGATCCTCAAGTAGGCATATAACCAATAATGTGAGCTAACAGTTTGACTCTTTCTGGGGAATAAATGTGGATAGAACAATAGTCGAAAAAATCATCAGCAACCACTTAGCTGAAGGTAAAATGGAAGTTGGCCAAGAAATTGCCCTAAAAATTGATCACACACTAACTCAGGACTCCACAGGCACATTAGCCTATCTTGAGTTTGAAGCTATGGGCGTGCCTAAAGTCAAAACCCAGCTTAGCCTCAGCTTTGTTGACCACAACATGCTGCAAAACGACTTTCGCAACCCAGACGACCACCGCTACCTGCAAGACGTCGCTGCTAAATACGGCATAGTTTTCAGCCGCCCAGGCAACGGAATATGCCACCAACTATATCTTGAACGCTATGCACAACCCGGGCTTACTCTTCTTGGCAGTGACAGCCATACTCCTACAGCAGGAGGCATGGGCATGATTGCCATCGGCGCCGGTGGACTTGATGTTGCAGCAGCCATGGCTGGAGAACCATTCTATTTGGAGATGCCCAGCGTTTTAGGAGTTAAATTAACGGGAAAGCTTGCACCGTTTGTCTCAGCCAAAGATGTTATTCTACAGGTGCTCAAGGAATTGACGGTTAAGGGCGGTGTGAACAAGATTTTGGAGTACTATGGAGACGGTGTTGAAACCCTTAGTGTTCCGGAACGAGGAACCATCGCTAACATGGGCACGGAGACAGGTGCAACAACATCCATTTTTCCCTCAGACGAAACCACCAAAGCCTTCTTGTCAGGACAAGGAAGAGAAAACCAATGGCGCCCACTCAAAGCAGACGATGGAGCACAATACTATCAAACCCTAGATATAGACCTCGGTAACGTTGAACCACTTATCGCTCTGCCCCACAGCCCAGACAACGTTAAGCCAGTTAGCGAAGTTGAAGGTTTACCTGTTGATCAAGTTTGCATCGGCAGCTGCACCAACTCCTCTTTGCGGGACCTAAAAATCGTGTCAGCGCTGCTCCGCGGAAAAAAAGTCAGCGAAAACGTTAGTCTAACTATTTCACCTGGTTCCAGACAAGTTCTGCAGAATCTTGCAGCCACAGGAGAACTTGAACCGCTAATTCAGTCGGGAGCCAGAATATTAGAGAACGCCTGTGGACCATGCATTGGTGTTGGTCAGGCACCGACAAGTGAGGGTGTTTCGCTTAGAACGTTCAACCGAAACTTTAAGGGACGCAGCGGAACACAGGATGCGAAAGTTTACTTGGTAAGCCCAGAAACTGCGGTTGCTTCAGCTATCACCGGAAAAATAACTGATCCAAGAAAACTAGGCAGATACCCCGAAATATCATTGCCCGAAAAATTCGTGCTAAGCGATAGCATGTTCATTGACCCGGCAATAAAACCCACGAACACTGTTAGGATGGGCCCTAACATTAAACAGTTACCATCATTCACGCCGTTATCCGACAGATTAACTGGCGAAGTGCTCATAAAAGTAGGCGATAACGTTTCAACCGACGACATTTTACCGGGGGGTACAGATATAATGGCGTTGAGAAGCAACATTCCAGAGATAAGCAACTACACCTTCTGTCGAATTGACCAAGCCTTTGCATCCCGAGCGCTTAAGAAAAAAGGCGGCTTCATCGTCGGCGGCGAAAACTATGGACAAGGCTCCTCCCGGGAACATGCCGCATTATCCCCTAAGTACCTTGGCGTAAAAGCAGTCATAGCTAAATCGTTCGCCAGAATACACATGGCTAACCTGGTTAACTTCGGCATCCTTCCTCTAACCTTCACCGACAAAAATGACTATGAAGGTATCGCAATGGGAGACATGTTGGATTTGGATGTCAAAGAATTAAGCGACCAGTTGGAACTGAAAAACCAGACTAAAGGCAGCACAATAAAGGTTACTTTAAACCTCAGCACTTTGGAAAAAGGGCTGGTCAAGGCGGGCGGAAAACTAGCCGCAATCAAGTTAAAGCAAGCGAAAAAAAGTTAACCTTAAAAAAGAAAAAAGCGCGTTATTCGACTTTGAATCCAACGAATAATGGTTTACTAAATTGTCCAAACAGACGTTGCAGTAAGTTGCCATGTTATGTCTAAGGTCATTTCAGGATTGTTGAATTCCTGGATGTCTTCTAAACTGGTAAGCATCCCAGTTGACTGATCGAAGACAACATTATCAATTCTTTGTTGCTGTGTATTACCAGTTGGATCATTGATGTTGGTGAAGTTCTGAGATATTGAAAAGTAATCTACCCCCCGAGACGAATCAGAGTACGTTTGATTGCCAAAATTGCTCACCATAGGTCCGTCGGGGTTTCCTGGATTCACTAAATCCCCCAGATTAAGGTTGGTAGGATAAATTGCCCAGAATCCTGCATCACCGGTTGGGTTTCCGCTTGAAATATTGACAAACCCTGTAGATGGACTACTGGTCCCGTTAGTTAATATCATATTTGTGCTGTAGGATACTATTGTGCCGTTAACGCCTGTAATTGTAACCGTATAGGCCGTATTGTTTAGGCCTTCAAAGCCCGGGTATTCAGAGTCAGGGTTTGCGTCTGAACTGTAAAGATAAGATACGCCAGTTATGTTATAGGTGAAAGTATCTCCGACTTGAAGTCCAGAAGAAACATTAACTACTGGTTTAGGGGTGGAATGCTGCTGGGTTACGTAAACTACTGCAGCAATTGAAACAACCAATATAACTACAAGAGCGATAGCAAGGTACACTTTTTTAGATACGGCTTTCTTCGACATAATTCTAACATTTCATTGCGCACCTATTTAGTGTTTTTCCCAAAAACGCCCCTGACAGAAAGAGCGCAAACAACCAGCAGAAAATATGACTGATAAGTGCGAAAACAGGTTGATTGGTGAAAATATTTAGGAAAATTTAAGAGAAACTAGTCACCAACTATTCCCAAACATATTCGGTGATTAATTTGTATTGTCATAAATGTGGTGCTCAACTTACAGATGATGCAGCATTCTGCACCAAATGCGGAACAAGCACGGGATTAAATGCCGCTAAACCAACAGCCGACTCCACCAGCCCAGTCATAGCGCCTTCAGGCGTAACATCTCTAAAGTGCCCCAATTGCGGAGCACCCATCTCACCAAAATTTGGGGAAATGGTCATCACCTGCGAGTTCTGCGGCACCGGTGTAACTCTTGGAACTCAAGGCTGGACCAACATCCAGAAACAAACCATGCTTACCTTAAAAGTCGCCACCGTTGACCAGGTAAACTCGATAATTGTGCCGATGATGGATAAGGGTCTACTGCACAGGCATCTGCATGAAGACTCAAAGCAGGAAGAAATGAGCCTCACCTACGTACCATACTGGATTGTAAGCGTTTCGGCACGCTCAAGCATCACCGCAACAAATGAAACCGCCCAAATCGCACAGACCGCCTCAACCGCAGCTTTGATGGGCGTGATCTTTGGAGGAATGGGCGGCGGTTTTGGAGGAGGCCGGGGCGGATATGGCAGGCGGCGAGCTTTGGAGCGCCAATTTGCAACATCAAGCCCATTTGCAGGTATTTTAGGGTTGAAGAGGATAAGAATAATGGCTTGGGGAATGGGCTCCGGCGGAGGTAATCGAAAATCTGAGCAGATGGACATGAACTACAACTTCCCTGTAATTGCGCTAAAGGCTCTTACTGATTATCAGCCAAGTAACTACCAATTTGATCTTGGAGGAAGAGAACTGTTTGACATTTCTAAGCTGCCTAAAGACGTGAAGATTCTTAATGGAGACATCAGTGAGGAAGTTGCTAAATCACAGGCGAAAACTCTGGTGGATCAACTTCAGTCGCAAAAGGCACATGAGAAGTATCATATGATTCAATCCATTCACACAGACATGGATGTTGGCGACGTAGAGTTACTTCATGTCCCTGTGTGGTTTGCAAAATATGACCATAAGGGAGACAAAATTGTGCTCGTTATTGACGCGAACTCTGGCCGTGTAATCAACAGTTTCGGCCTCTAAACCATTTTTATTTTGTTTGGTTAAGTTTGGGATTGCTGGTAGTAATGCAGCGGCAAAACAGGTCTTTGTTTGCTCCAGTCAATCCCTGGTTATTTCTTGTTAAGAAAAGGCAACTTGACTTTTGGTTGTGGTGTAAACTTCTAATAATCAAATGGCAGTTCCGGTAGATATCACAGACAGAGACAGACGGAGGGAGGGCCCTCTCCCTCTTACACCATTTTTCTCAAATAGCTCGGCTTTGTTTGAACCATTTTTTAAAATATGGATGTATTAAGTCACATTACATCTTTCTTAAAGATGGATGCGAAATCAACGTTTAGCGTAGTAATCCGCTACGGCCCTAAACGATTCTTTGGGTTCCCAGGGCATGTTGGGGTAGGTGGTTCCGTGTTTGCCGATTACGTTGGCGAATTTGTCTGACAGGTCTGGCGCTGTGTCTATGCCGAGTTCCTTTGCTTGTTTTGCGCTTTCCGCAACGATTTGTTTGAATGTGTCTTTCTCGGGGTAGCTTTTCACTAGGCTGAAGCTGCCCAAGTCTATGTCGAACCGTGGGTCGTCGTTGTAGGCTGAAGTCGGAGAAACAAACGTGAAGACAAACGCCCCCTCCATACCAGCGGAGTCAAATATAGCCAGTTCTTCAGTAACTTCCCTGGCCTGCACGCCCTCATCGCGAACATAGTGACCATCTACCTTCGGAATGACCTTAAGCATTTCCGCAAACGGCGAAGGCACGGTCAATTTTCCACCCAACAAATCGTTCATCATGCCATAAACCACGATAAAACCGCTTCCTCCCAGCAAATCTGCACCCCGGTAATTACAGCAACCGAACTCACCAATCATAACAGGCTTCTTGTAAACAAGATAACCCCTGGCCATTTTTTCAAAAATATTCTTTATCCTTGCGTCACGATAAAGATCAACCCCGACAAAGTCGAATTGGCTCCAATCAACCTTTTCAAAAGGAACTGAAAAATACGTGATAGGACCCTTGAAGGTTTGCCTGACTGCTTGGCATGCTTTAGACAGAAATTTGTTAAGGGGGTCATTGTGTTTTCCCGCTTGGATGTTCATCCAAAACGTAGGGTTATTCATTCTCTGCATGAAATTCTCCCCTTCGACTATGCCTTGGGAAAACAACGTTGCCTCTGAGCCAACGCTCAAAAGTACTCTGTCCGGGAATCGCTGACGCATGGCTTCCGCCACTTCCGCCGCATTCTTAAGGTATGCGAGGGTTTCTTCTTGGCTTCTATCCCACATCTCAGGCGACAGCCAAACCTCGAGCCCTTGTGTCAAAGCATCTTCCGCCGCGACCTCAAGTCGCTTTAGGTCTAAGCCACAAATCCGCACTGTGTTGCAGTGGAGGTCGTTTTTGATTATTTCGAGTTCGCGGTGTACTTGTTTGGGGTCGAATTTGGGGCGCCATTGGCTTCCCATCATAACCCGTCCAACGTCATAACTAACTCCTTTTCGATTCAATCTTTTCTCTCCTTTATTTTCAAATATAATTTCAGGTTTAAGCATACGTAGGATTATTTTTGCATCGGGAAAATGATTCTTCGCATCCTTCGGGTCGAGCATAGTTGCCCTTTTCATCAAGCCTTCAAAACAGGCTAAGAGGGCAACCATCAACTCGTCTGGGTCATCCTTTGCGATCTCCCCAGCAGTCTGCCCTTCAACGATTAGCTGCCTCATTACATCCTGGATAATTTTGCCATTTCTCATCACAATCTGTTTTAAATCATTAGGTGTCGAATCATCGGTTAAGACTTGATATAATATCTGTGAATAGCCAGGGTTTGATCGTCTATCCTCTAAAATGTAGGAAATTAAAAGTGCAAGTCGGGTGCCTGGGGTACCTTGAATCTGCTGGATGCGAGCGGCTGGTCCGCCGCCTGACTCTGTTGCCTGCTTTATCAGGGTCGTGAAGATTGCTTCTTTGCTTTTGAAGTAGCGGTAGGCTAATCCTTGGCTGACGCCTGCTTCTGCAGCTACATCGGCCATTGTGGCTGCTCTGCCTTTTCTTGCAAATACTTGCTTAGCGGCGTTTAGTATTTTTTCTCTTTGTTCAGTGCGAATTTTTTCGTTTGCTTCCTGGGTTCTCGGCATAAAGAACGTTATTAATGAACAGTTAATTCATTAATAAATTTAGCGGGAAACCAAACTAAACAATTCAAGCTAAGAGTTGAACTTACCCAGTAGGCAAACCCGTTTGATCAGTTTGGTCTTCACTTTGATAAGTTATTGCGTCACATACCTGAGATGCAATTACTTCTGCACCCTCAAAATTGGGGTGAACGCCGTCAGGGTTTACAAGTGCAGAATCGTTGCCAAAAGCGTCATGGACGTCTATTGTGGTCAAGTTTAGTTGGCTGGCTAACGCGTCAGTTTTTGGTATTATAACGTTGTTTAGATACGAGGGGCTTAGATCTGTGTCGTTGCTGAAGATGGGCGGTGAACTTGCAATATAAATTTGCGGGTTGCTCTGAAGCTGCTGGAATGAGTGAATTATCTGGGCGTAATCCTCTTCAAAGCTTTCGTTGTACTGTTGCAGTGATTGGAGGTCATCGTTTGTTCCAAGCATTATAACAACAATTTGTGGATCGTAGGCCTCTGCCTCTTGGAATTGAGGCTGATCCATGTATGGCTTCCAAGAATTAAGCAGCACCGTTGAGCCTGTGGAGCCAAAGTTGCCGACTGAATAGTTGCTGCCAAGCATCGATTGGAGATCGGAGGGGTACCCTGTTATTTGGGTAATGCTGTCGCCGACGCATGCAACTCGAATGGGACTATTGACCGTTGATGCTGCAGGTTTGGGAATTAACAAAGTATTGATTCCTAAAGTTACAACTGGTGTTAACAGGAAGACTAATGCAATTGATAACGTCAATAGCTTTGTTTTTTTTGTCATGCGCTTTGCTTCGATTAAAACCAGATCGTCATAGCAGGATTCATTTATTCGTATTGGTCAAAAACTTAAAAACCATTCCAACACTAAACAAAAACATGATCAATTAAGCGCTTCAGTGCAGGGCTCCGTGCAGGGACGAAATCGAAAACCAAAGTCACGTATTTGTTAGTCTTTTCGCTTTAAAGTCAGAAATTGGGAAAACCTTAATTTTCGCTTTACAGAGTTATTTACAATAAGTGGGCTTGGCTTGAAGATTTTTTCGCGATCGCTTGATAATTGGGCTTCAAAATTTCCCCTTTTCATTTTACGCTTTGTAGTCTACTCCAACTCTTCGCTTCTAGCCATGGCTTTTCTGTCTCTCTTGGGTTTTATTCATGGGGTTGCGCGGGTGCCTAAAAAAAGATTAAGCGGAGCAAGGAGCCTTCTTCATTACGTGGTTGAGGTGCTTCAACACGGGTTGCATCCGTCAACGGACGGTTTCAGTTGAGTTTTCGTACTAGTTTTCTGCTTCAGAACTCGAGTGCTGCTAACGTTAATTGCAAAGTAAGTAACTGTACCTGCGAGTAATACAGAAATAACTAAAACAATCAACGTTGTTACTACCGTTGACAAAGCTAAACGATTTTCTAGGATACGACGCGCCGTAAAGCTCATTTTGCTCATGCCTTTTTTGATGTCATGACTTTGTTTAGGTCAATCACACAATACAATATAGCACGATTTCATACAATAAAGCAACAGTGATGACCTTAATTAAAAGCCGTATGAATTCAAAATTAAACCAAAGAAAACATATTTCTCAACCACTTAGAGAACAATTTACTTGTTATGTTTTTCACAAAGTACAATAATTTTGTTAGTCAGTCGCTTCCGTCTATAAGTGTACTTGCCTAACTATGATTCAAAAAAAGAAATAGGGCGAAAAATTTTCGCCCCTTTATCATTTTTTTCGCTTATGGTTTTCGCAGTTATGCTTGATTTTCAAGTTCCATCACGCGCGCATTTATGATCTCGAGAAGTCTAAGCCTCAATGGTTCGCCTGAAAGTTCTTTTTCAACGTCTCCGATTGCCTTTGCCAATTCCTTATCTCCAATAGTATCAGCTACCCATTTTTGGAAGTCAGCTCTCTTGAAATGAAAATCGATTGATTCAATCGGCGCAACTTTAACATCTTTAACAAAGGTTGCCAAACTGACTGCTGTTTCCCCTGTGTATCGACCTTCAGCTATGAAAAAATGAAAGCCGACGCTGTAGGAAACTTTAGCCAGAAACGCCTGTTCTTTCTTTGGCTCACCTATTTGATGTTTGGATAAAGCGTGGCTGATGTAATCTTCTCTGGAACTAAAAACTTTGTTGCATATTGGACAGTGAAGTATACCCTTCACATCAACCGTGGGGTCAATGATATCAATACCTTGCATTTCGGGACGAGTAGTCCGAACATCATTGTCCTCATTAAAATTGGTGCCTGGATTAATTTTTGACAATAAATCACCTCCACTAAAGAATCAACAACTATAACCTATGGTTTTAATGCAGAAATTAACTCTTAAACATTTGCAACAGCTATGCTACAACTCAATAAATCGGAATAATTCGTAACAAAGCAGTTAGAAAGAATTATTTGATCATTTCTCCAATTGCCCCTTTTTCGCAGACTGCGCTAACTTTATTTTCACTCTGTCTCTTAGTTGAGCTTTAATCGCCATAATAAGGTAGCCTTGAATTTTAGACATCCAGTCTTTCTATCCCACAATAAGAGCGTTTCGTGCTATTGGTCGATTGTTTTCAGCCAGTTTTGCGCGATGAGGGCATGTCCGACAAGAGTGGGATGAACACCATCAGCTGACCAGAATGATGGTTCTCTTATTTTTTCAGCATCTTCAAAAACTTTTTTTAACGGGACCAGATATGTTCCAAATTCCTGAGATAGTTTCCGAGTAATTTCAACCCTATTTTCCAGGTCTTCTCTCAAACCAAACGGGTTTTCCGCAACACTAAGCATGAATGGCTCTAACAAAACTATTTTTGCACCAAGGGCACTTGTTTGCTGCAGAATCACTCTGTAGTCATTTTCAAATTCTGCCATAGACGTCGGACTATTCCAGAAAAATCTTCCCAACGTATCATTCACGCCTATTAGAATAGAAACCACGTTTGGCTTTAGATCCAAACAATCTTTTTGCCACCGATTTCTCAGGTCGCGAACTCTGTTGCCACTTACGCCTCTATTCAAAAATGTTAACTTTTTTTCGGGATATTTCGCAGAAACCCACGTGCTGGCCATCATCACATAACCAGTTCCAAGGTCACCAAAGTTTTTGTAGTTTCTGTCTGAATCGGTTATGCTGTCTCCTTGAAAAAGAATCTTCGAATTCGGCGGCACATCCATTTTACTTCTTCTCCAAGGTTTTTTTGGGACTAAAGGTCCTGCGTGCTATTTTACGTTACGGAATTTGAAGGTGCTAAGATCTTTAGAAATCTGAGCTCTATCAAAGCTTTCCTCCAAGCGGACGCCCGACCGTTTTGCGTATGTTGGTGCAAGGGGGATTCTAATGCTCTAGCCCCTGGGAGAAGGCATCCGAATTTTCCCTTTTTTGTTAAGAAGAAGGTTTTACAAATGGGTTCTAAAGATTCTGTGCGGGAATAGTGGTGACGCTTGAACATGAAAAAGAAATGTCGTTGCTTGAGCTAAAATGAAAATAGGAAAAAGGTTTATGCACTAGATCAAACGTTGCCTTCGCAATGACAGTGGTTATGCTCTTCTGGATCTTCAGGTTCGGGGAGTAAACCGAATAAATTCGTTTTAAGCTTATTTTTCTTTTTGGGCATATTTTATCGCTATTAAAGCGTAATCCAATGAATGATATAAATATAGTTTTAGTTCCTGTTTAAAGTGCAACTCGAGAGTTTTTGACTGCGATAGGAATTTTAATGCTCGATAAAGTTTACTATTGGGAAAATACAGATGCCGATTAAAGTCGTTCTTTTTGATCTGTTTGATACCTTGATTATTATTAGGAAAAACTCCAAGTCTTACAGTCCATCTTTAATGAGAATGTACAAGTACCTGAATGGAAATGGCATAAACGTATCTTTTGGCACTTTTCAAAAGGCATACGTCAAATCTCGTGATGAACTATTCGCTAAAGCTGATGCAAATTTGGAGGAGCCACACTTCAACGTTCGAGTTTCCGAGACATTGAAAAGTCTAGGCTACAATCACGAAGTTTCCAGCCCCATTGTGACCTCTGCGACCGCTGAGTTTTGCGAAGAATTTTTGACCCAGGTTTTTTTGGACCGAAACACAAAGAAACTTTTGAAGACTTTGCATGGAAAATATAAGCTGGGAATAATTTCCAATTTTGCACTTCCCGAATGCGTGGACAAACTGCTCAAAACGTACGATTTAAATCAACTGTTTGATGCGATTGTCGTTTCTGGAGCAGTGAACAAACGCAAACCTTGCCCAGAAATTTTCGAACACACTTTAAAAACGCTTGGAGGTACTGCTGCATCTGAAACAGTTTTTGTCGGTGACACGTTAGACTCAGACATCGAGGGGGCAAAAGCAGTTGGCATGAAAGCAGTATATCTTCAAAGACGCATCGAGAAAGTTGAACAGGTTCCTGCAGACCTAACTATTAAGAGTCTGAGCGAGCTGCCGAGAGCGCTTAGACATTTCCAGAAAAGCGCAGAGCTTAATTGACTTTTCATTGAATTTTGATTTTAAGCTATCGAATTTGTGTCAGACTCATTGATATTGACAGACGGATTGCTTGGCTGAGTGAATCGATTTTTGTTTAATTCTGTGTAGGAGGGATTGGCCCCTCTATCCAGTGGATATTTCATTCGAATGCGCTATTTTTCTTTGTTAGTTTCCGCCGTTTGTTTCTTGTTTAATCGGATTATGAGTTTGTGGTTTTTCTTTTCAAGAACCACATCTTCCTTTGCGATATTATCTACAACTACTTCCCCATTATACTTCATTCTGCCAACAAAACCTAGTTCCTTTAACTCTTGCATGAGTCGTTCCCGAGACTTTTTCAAAATGTCGCTCGATGCGTCAGGGCTTCTGTTAAAGCAGAAGGTAATTGTTTTCTTTTCGGGGTCGTAGTTTGCTTTTGTGCCTTTGCCAACTTTTTCGACTTGGCCCCACATGGCTTCTTCATTTGAATCTTTCAAGGTTATCGTCTTCAATAACTCTCTTTTAGATAATTAATCTTTCGAGCACTTCGGCTGCTTGTTGTTAAAAATAACAGCTATCACTTCGAGGAAAAAGGACCATCTAATCCTTCTTATCTAGTTTAACTATGTAAACATCTTTATTGCGGATCCTAAGGGCTACGTTGAACTTCCTGTCAGGGTTTTTGTTGAATGACTTAACCCGGAATGAGAATGGAGCATACATTGATTTTACTGTCTTACCTTCAACCTCAATCTTGAACATCTTCTCGGGGCTCTCGATAACCTGTTTGAATACAGCGTCATATTCAGGTCTCTTAGCCAATTTTCTTCCTTCAGGTATCTCCTTTACTGGTGTTGCTTTTGCCACAATTTTTCTATTCTTACCTATTTCTTGTTTAGACATAAATACTACACTATACACGTTGCAGTAGTAGTATAAAGGCGTAGCAGTTATAATAGCACAATTTCTCATTAAGCTCTAGTATAATAGTCAAGATAAAATCATTTCTACATATAGTTGAAAGTAATGGTTAATTACCAATATTGTAGCAGGGAGTGGATTAGAATCTCTATCGTATAGACATAACCCGAAAATGTTTTTTTTAATTTTCTGTTGATTAAAATATTGAAAAACTCTTTATTTAAAAGAAGAAACCTTATAGACTAATAAGAGTGCATTGACCTAGAAATAAAGCAATCTAGAAGGAGCGTTTTTATGCCGATAACAATTGGTGTATTATTTAGACGAATTGTCAAAGAGTTGCAAACTCAAGATAAAGATCCCAACAGCTATCTGAATAATCCAAATAGCGACATCAACAATCCAAATTACGACATCAATAACCCAAATAGCCCAATTAACAATCAGTACAGCACCATTAATGATGCATCAAATAATGAAAGGAACAAAGAACTACGAAGGAATGTTCTAAGAGATCTCATAAAGATGTATCTACCCGACTATCTATCAGAAGAACAAGCAAAGAAACTTGTTGAAGAATATATCCCATAACTCTTTAGCCCCTTGAAATCGTTCATTGTACAAGCAAAATGTCTATTTGCTCTAAACAGGAAACAGATAAGTGAAACCACTTTCAGAGACGAATCCTGTGAACTTACCTCCAGGGGCGACTCATCAGTAGTGCAGGGGCAGTTTTTGAACCCTCTAAGAGTGGAATTATCACCCGCATTTCCCTTTTTTCCTTAATTCGAATTTATCAAGGCATACGTTTGTCTTCTGGTTTAATTTTTCTAAAGCTATTTGGTCAATGAAGCGGCATTTTGACGCATAAGTTTCACTACCATAGAAAGCACAAAGAAAAAAGATGGCAAAATTGCTAATAGAGGTAACTCTGTAAAAGGCAGAGTTAGAGAAAGTGGAAAGCAGAATGATTTTAGTTCTTGCCGACTTTGACTTTGGTGACTTCAACTATCGAGTCAGCGGGGAAGCTAATTTTCTGAAGCGCTGCCTCCAGAGCCTCTTTGGATGGGGCTTCAAACTCGATCATGGCTTTTTCCACGTCAGCGTTCAACTCAGGAGAACAACAATAACATGTTTTCAAATGTACATCTTTAATCCCTGTTCTCTCAAAGATGTTGGTTGTACCCATTACGCAGGTAAGCCTGTTAAGCTGGATTTGCGGCACCCTCGAGTTGACAATAAAACGTTTCATGGTTCATTCTTCTCGATCTCAAAACAAAACCAAAAGTAAAATATAAATTATTTGCAAAAAAGATATTGTTAGTTAAGCTCAATCTCTTGCCTTCTTAATTCTACCCTGAGCTTGATTGTCTGTTAGTTTACTTGAGAAAACACAAGGGTAACGCACTAAAACTCAAAACATCTCACAGCACACACCACTTATAAATTCCAATATATAGGTGAACAGGGGGCGGGATACCAACCCTCTAAGTCTTGGAGATATCACCCGCAAAACCAACTTTTTCTTTTGGCGACGCCCTCAAAGCAAAGTCTTACTTTCACGATTAGAATCTATTCTACACGCAAAATAGTTCATGCGCTCTGCTGAGTTATTACTTTCAGTAAACACGCTATTTTTTGTTTTTTGAACTTTTCGGTTTCGCTGTCTAATATCAACTCTGTGGATTGCGTCTTGCTCTGAATTGCCTCTTCTTTGGATGATAGCATTTCAGACTCCAATTCCCAAAGAATTGGATAACCTTCTGAATCCTCCTCTGGCCGTTCTAACGCGCGCGACTTAACCTTGAGAATCTGTCCATCAGGCTTCCCCCGAAAGTCTATACGGTCAATCGGGCTTTCATTTTTGGCATAAGCGTAACCCGAAAACTGCCATTCCCATCCCGCTGCTTCGGCGATGTCAATCAGTTCTGGACGTTTTCCCTCAACTGTCACATAGGGCGCATCAGAACGATCTCGAGGAGTTTGCTTTGGATGGTCTTCGTTCAGGCTTGAGCATGAAAAGAGAGTTTTGAATCCGCGTTTATTGAGTTCTGTGACCACGTCCAATATGCCTTTATCGATACTTCTAATATGCCCATTAAGCTTCACTCTTACAGTCATAATAAATCACTCAGTTCGCGTGCTTGTTTTACGTCTTATCAAATTAAAGATCACTTCCAAGGTTGACCAAATTGTAACTATCCCCAGAACGCTCCACTCTCGGAGCAATTTATCTAAAAATGGGTTTTATATTGCCGACATAATCGTTTAGCCTTTCGAAGCTATTAGAACCTTCGTACAATTTTGTTACATTTGTCACAATAATAATCTTCGAATCCCTACTCGGAAGCTTCTGCAACCGGGAAATTTTCAGGAAATTATCACACAGACCATCTCTTTGTTTTCAAATTCCAAGAAACATGGATCTTCAGGAAACGCAAACTTTAGCAAAACCATCGCCCGAGCGGACCCTTTTACGTTTTGCGTATATTGGTGCAGGGGGTGGAATTCGAACCCTGACAGGTGGTCGGTATCGCCATTTTTAATTCGAAATTCTTAAATCTATAACTATAGTTATAGAATAAACGGGTGGCTATTATCCCAACAACAGTTCAGGTAAACGAAAAAACTCTTCAAATGCTCAACAAAGCAAAAAAAGAAATGAAAGCAAAAAGCCACGACGAAGTAATCAAGAAGTTACTTGCCGAACGAAAAAAGATTCCCTGCTCAATGTTCGGTTCAAACCCTAAGCTCACTTCATTCACTGAAAAGGACCGGGCTGAGTTTCATGAGCTGTAAATACATCATAGACACGTTTGCTTGGATCGAATATTTTAAAGCTTCTGAAATGGGTAAGGCTGCCAAGGAATTCATAGAAAGTGAGCAGTCGGTTACTCCGACAATTGTAGTTTCAGAAATTAGTCGGAAATTAAGAAAAGATATTGAGCTTGGAAATGAAACTCGGGAAGGGCGATTACGGCGTTTAGAATTTATAAGGGCGACAAGCAGGATAATGGATTTGGATTTTGAAATCGCCATTGAGGCAGGCGGAGTCAGTGAGGATTTGAAGGTTGAAGCAAAGGGCTGGGGTTTGGCGGATTCTATAGTTCTGTGCACGGCGAGAAGTTTGAAGGGGAAAGTTGTCACTGGAGACGAACATTTCCGCCACTTGGACAATGTGGTTTTCGTCAAAACCTAAATTTGTTGGTGCAGGGGGTGGGATTTGA
>PLSP01000051.1 GCA_003165195.1 Candidatus Bathyarchaeota archaeon
GTCACTTTAACCAGATGCCTTATCCTCGGATTGCTTTCCTATTTTTCGGACGGCATTCAATATCGAGAATTAAAGTCTGCGTTGAAGATGTCAGATGGAAAGCTTATAGCTAATCTGAATGAACTAAAAACAATGGGATACGTAGCCAAATCAGAAGTAGATGTAGATCAGAGAAAGTTAGATATTTATTCGTTAACGGAAAAGGGAAGAAACGAATTAAACAAAATAATCGATTGGATGAAATTAATAGAAAAAGTAGCAAATGAAGGAGATAGTAAAAAATGTCAAGTAATATCGATAAAGTAATTGCTTGTCTTAAATATCTGGAAATATCCCCTAAAATTAAGGATAAAGACAAGGATTATCGGGGACGTTTCTTTACGCAGAAAACTGCCTTTTTAGCAAAAGCTTTGGGCATGAATCTAACATATTGCTTTACCCCTTATGTTTCAGGTCCCTATTCGCATGATCTTGCTTGTGACTACTATACCAACGCGGACAAAGTAGAGTCACTTAATTCTAACCATAAATTATCAAATCAAGAAATCGAAATACTTGAAAAAATAAAGAATTGCTCTGGAATTTACGAAAGCATGACACTTATGGAAGCCACATCCACCACTATATACCTAAAACAACAAACACCGGAATCGTCAGATGATGATCTATTTGTAGAATTAAAAAGGCTCAAACCGTACCTCACTGACTCTGACAAGCTAATTGGCATAACGAAATCAAAGGGGTTGCTATTCAAACCTGAATATTTAACTGAAGAAATAAAGAAAGAACTGGCAGCATGGGATAGCCTAGACAACTAAGCAGGTTAATCCATGCCGAAGATTCAGCCTAAAGAAATATGGAAAGTTGATCTGCCAGATACCCAAGCGCATGAGCAAACAGGCGATCGACCTGCCATCATTATTTCTATTCATCCAGAAACTGCCATGACAATGGTTGTACCTTTCACAAAAAACCCGGATTGTCTACGTTTTTCTTACTCATACCAAGTGAAGAAGTCAACTACAAATGGACTTGCACTCGATTCGGTAGCGTTGATTTTTCAAATGCGATGCTTAGGTAACTCTGCTTCAAGATTCTTGTATAAAATGGGAACTCTTGAGGATACGCACCTTAAGCAAATTAAAATTCTGATTAAGGATTATCTTGTTATTACCTAAGATAATAGCTACTAATGCGCAGATGGGTTTAGTATCCATTTTTTGGATACATTGGATACATTCTTAACTTTATCCATAAACATTCCTAAAACGGCAGCTCACAAATGAAAATTAGTTTCCGATAACAATTTAAGCAATTCTTAGAAATCTCGTTCAAAATAGACCTTTAATAATTGGAAGATAACTAATTATCCAATCAATAGAGCATTAAAACCATAAATAAGCTCAAAAAATGGTCAAAATGGTGTTGGAAAGCCTTTTTCCAGTAAAGACATTCAAACGCTCAGTGTCCTATTAGACGAGATGGAAACAAGCAGAACTCAGCAAATTTCTGTTTATTTTTTAGAAATATTGGCAGTTTGGAGATATTGAAGAGAGACGGTTAATCGGTTTCTGCTTAGGCTACTTCTTATTCCATCGTTTATTTTTGTGCTACCTTTTCCTTTGCTTGCGTGACCAAACCTAGTCACCTTCCATGTGGGAGTTATCCCTTGGGTAATCCCCCGGATAATCTGGGGGTTACTGGTCAGGATATAGAAAGGCATTTTTGTCTGTGAAGTGTAAAGTTCAGCAATGAAGTTTAAGAGGCGTTTGCCAACGCCTAAGCCCTGGTAATCTGGTAGGACAACCAATCGACTAACCCTGAAGTACCTTGACTTCATTTTAATATGCGCAACCGCGATAAACGCTATAGGCTTATTCTGATAGACTGCAGTGTAGCATCGAACGCCTGCTCCCAGCATTCCGTTTAGATAATGATACTGCCGAAACATCTTCCACAATTGAGCGCCGCACCGATAAACCTTGAGTTCAACGGGCGGCCGACTTCTTTTTTTCGACTAAACTCCATCGTGTCAGTACAGAAAACCCAATCTGGCTCCAACCAATCAACCACATCATAATGGCAAGTTACAGCTACAAACTTCTTCCTTGACCTGCGCACAGCCTTACTAATCGCGTAAGCGCTTACTTTGGCAATTTCCCTATCAACGACGCTTGTAAACTCATCAAAAACTATCAAAGGCGAATCAAGGCAAAGAGCACGGGCAATATCCACGCGCATTTTTTCTCCCTGGCTAAGACAATCATAGCCCTTAAGCCAATCCGGTGGGGAAGCAAAACCAACGCTACAAAGAGCCCTCGTGATTCCATTGGTCTCAAGTTGCTCGGGAAAGTCATCCAAGACACATTTATGCGAATACTCAAAGCCTCTTATGTACGCTTCTGGGAAAAGCTGCTTAGCGATGCTTGTTTTGCCAGATCCACTGCGACCAACAATTACACCGACTTGCCAGCCATCATCTTCTATGGGTAGTGAGCCTTTGAAATGCTTCTCTAATTTAACGTCTGAGAGCGTATAGCTTCCTACTACGCTTTGGGCTCTGAATGTCTGGACTTGGTCCCACTGTTTTACAATGTCAAAATCCTTAGCTTGTAGCCCTCCAGGGTTAACTTATCGAAAATGCGCTTTTGATCGGCTTCATCTTTGCATTCAATGATTAGCTCATATGTCTCAGGGATAATAGCGGAAAAGTCACGTTCGCTCGAATCTTCAGGTAGTTTCTCGCCTATGGATTCAAGGAGAGCCTTCAAATCATCTTTTTCGCCTGCTTGCAAGATGCGCAGATACTCGGCGGTGTCGAGCTCCTTGTTGTGTTTGCCTTTTAGCTTGTTTAAGATTTGCCTAAGCATTCTTCTGTCAACATCACTGACGGGTAAACGTAAGACTGGCGCGTAAAACTCGCTATGTTGCTTACAAACTTCCGCTCGTTGCTCCCCATCAGCGTACACGCCGTCCTTATTGGTTATTATCGGGTAAGCCCAACCGTACTTTTGCAGGCTATGCCAAATTTGCTCTTGCTGCTTAAGAGTGGTGCGGTTAGGGTTGTTTTGATCTGCAGTTAAAAGACGAATATCCTCCAAAAGCGAAACATACGCTTCTGGGACTCTAAGGGTTGTTTTAATTTCTTTCTCCATGATATAATCTCCTTTGTCTGTGCCGTATTGGGTTAAAATTAGGCCCTTGCAAGTTTGGTTGCTTCCAGTAACGCTTCAGTTTCCGCCAATTCCTTCTCTATCTCAACGGCTCTTCTCGCCTTGTCCTGTTTCTCCTTCAAAGTCTCTAACCCTAACAATGAAACTAGTCTGTCGGTAATGTCCACCATTTTAGAGAGATAAGCAGGTTTTTGAGCATCGCTTGCCGTTTGAAAATGAAGACTTGCCGTGCGGTAGAGGTAGTCATAGCGATTAGTCACCATAAGACGGGCCTTATCTAAGTCAAAGAGTTGGGTTAAGACCGGTTGCCAAGTGTTGCGGGTTTCTGCATCATAATAGATATTCCTCTCTGAAGTGTGATATTTTTCGCTCAGCACCTTCACTATTTCGCAGAGGGAGAAGCCTTTTGCTTCGAGCTTTAGAAATTCTGAGCGTCTTTCAAGGACTTCGTTCAAGGAGAACCCTCCAAAATTGAAATGCGGATTTCATTGTCGCTATAATCGGTTGTTCGCTTCAGCATATCACCCTCTAACTTTACTTCTCGACGTCTCTCCCCTTCCAAAAAATAATAAGGTTCTTCAAAGGCTGGCTGATGATATTTCTTGCAGATTTTAAAGTAGGCTTCCACTATCTCGAATATATCACAGTCACGATTATCAAAACCGCCTCTAAAAATTTCTACATTGGGCGCATGATTCCAGTTATAGGTTAAATGCAAATAATAGCGTAAACAGATTTTCTCGTATTCGGTAGCTTTAGTCTGCAAAACATCAATCTTTTCATAGATAGCCTTCAGTTTCAGAAGTGTTTGNNCAGAATAGCTTGCCTTTAGGATCTGCTCTAGCTTTTATTACATTAATTTGATAGGGCTCGTCTGGTTCTTCATCCCAAACTTCACCCAAAGCATTGGCTTCCTGTTGCGACTGCGGATACTTAGCTATAAGATATTTACGAAGAGTCCCATAAGTGACCATTACCTCCATTTCTGCTGCAGACATGAGGGACAAATCGGTGCCATCTTTGTCTAGAACTTCAGGCCACAACTGTTTGAGAGTAAAATTGTCGGGATCTATGCCCTCTTTTTTGAGCTTCTCAAGAACCTGAGGAGACAAAGAGGCACTCAATGATTGTTCATTTTGGCTGTGCTCACGNNGAAGTCTTCAAACATTACGCTTGCTTGCCTCCTATTTTCTCGTTATGTTCGGTTTTAACTTCCTTGACAACCCTCGCTCGTGCTCTTTGCTTACGCTTCTCAAAACGTTCAAACTCACGCTTCTCAGCTGAATGCTTGAAACTTTTAGCATTGTCCATGATAGGTACTGTAAGGCTTCGAGCTTTTAAAAACAGAATAATAATTATTAAAAAGCCAGTGTCTAAAAGCATTGAAATGGCTTTCGAGAGTTGAGAGATAAGCTGTCTCCAATTTGCAATGAAAAAACTTTTTTGAAATTAACCTGGCAAGCTTCAAGGTAGGATACTCTTGGACTGGTGTCTCAGCTAACATAGTTTCAGGTGACATGACACTAAACTCAGCAGGGACAGTGGCTAGTTACATTTGCATGCAACTTGGTGATTTGAACGGGGTAACAGATTGGGCAGAAACTGTCGTTACTCATGTCATGGGCGAACCATATCAGTGGTATACTTATGATCCCAATGCAGATGGCTGGGCATTTTACATGGATAAAAATACTCCTTCTACTGCAGCAGATAACTATGTTATTATGTTAGATGGAACGGAGAATTCTAACGGCTGGCATTACAACTTCTGGATTGATTACCAATGGGTCCGAAGCGGATACTTGTCAATGCTGTGGTGCCAAGCAGGCTTCCAAAAAGAAGTCTACAGCAACACCGGAACATACACAAACGATGCATCCCCCGCTGTCTTCAACCCAAACTGGCTGCACAACGCTAACGGATGGTCCTACTGGACAAACTCAATAAACACCGGCTGGACATCAACATACCCAGTACAGGAAAGCTACTGGATGGGCTCTCAAAGCTACGAATGGCAAACATGGACACAAAACTAGCGAATTAATTTTGGTCACTCTTAAGCCAACCCCTTCCTTTCTTCCTTTGCAAAAAGCTTTTTTCTCCACAACTTGCTCGGTTAAAATTGGTTTGCGGTTGTCCACAATTTAGTACAGTCGTTCTAAAGTGTAGAAATAAGCAATCTGATGACTTTAATGAACTGTTTTTAACCGGAAAAAAGAATTTCAGCTAAAATAAGAAGGCATGGAAAAGATGGAACAATCCCAAAACAAGGACCCGCTTCTAATTCAAAAAATAACGCGTGTGCCGATTTAAATCTTGAAAACTCAGTTTCAGAATCAATCGAATATGTTCTATTCTCTTTAGGGCCAGCTAATAAACAAATGATTTATTCATTTTTGGAAAATCATTATGGACTAAAAAAGAATGAAATTCATTTAAGACCTGAAGCTTTTGATAAGGCAATTGAACAAATCTTTGGCAAAGCATCGAAAACTTTAGAACTAAAAATAATTGAAAAAATTCGCTTAAAATACCCGAATTTCATTTTCCCAAAAAACCCAGAAAATAACCTTGCGGATTTTATTTCACGTTTAAGGACTCATTTAGAGTCAGAAGGCTGACCTTAATGGCCTGTTGACTTTCAAAATAGCTTAATTAAGAATAAGGAACCCGAAAAAATTTCTCTTTGAGCCTATTTGTATGCGAACAGGCTTGTCAAAGGCACAATAAATTGGATATCAACTGTCCTATGTTTTAACATTTTTATGGGCACTCAAGAAATCGATGGAACAATTTGTGCAGAATTAGTAGGTCAAGCTTTTTTTAAGGTAATTACCTTTCAATTTCATAATACATTTTAAGAAAATAGCTTGTTTGTCCTTCTATCGTTACTATCGTGTCTTATATTTTAGTACACCTGTCCTAATGAATAGAAATTAATAGCACTTGCATAGTGAGACAAAGGTAGTTTGCTAAAGCAAACTTCCAAGACTTATTGTTTTGGGGCGTGTCACCGCCTAGCCCTAAGGGAAGGGAAAAAAGAGAACGAAATATATAGCAAACAAAAGGAAGGTTAATTAAATGCCAAAAATCTTGAAAAGAACCTTGTCGCTAATGCTTATCAGTTTGCTTATCGTAACAGTTGCAGCTGTAACAAGTCTACAAGCAGTAAGAGGAAGCAATGCAGCACTAATGTTTACTCCTAATTATCACGTAAATAATGTTGACCAGCCTGGCGAAGAAACCTATTCCAACTCTGTCGCCAATATGATAACCTATTATTTTGAAAACTACGGAAGCAACTATGGGTTTATTTATAATTGCGAGGACTCTTCCGCAACACAAAGTCAATATGAAAGCAGTCTTAACTACGCTCAAAGTAAATATTATAACACGGTAGTTTACTCTAAAGGACACGAATGGACGTGGGGAGGAGATCTTAATCATTATGAGCTCGTTGCCAACAATTACATCCAGCAAGGAGATCAAAATGGAGTCAGAGACTCTCAAAATGTTTACCCAAATACAGGTTCCTCTGATCGATTTGTGTTCTTATGGCACTGTGGCACCGCAATGTCTTACCCATCTTGGCAATCAACCGATGGCTTAGGATGGACTGGAATGCCATATGACTTCACTCATGACAATAGTATGAGCTTTAATGGCTACGCATCGCCTGATAATGGCGTTTATGTCTTTAATGGATTCTGGCAGGCCTCACCTGAGTACCAAGACCTTACAAACTACGGTACTAACAACTACGGCTCATTTGTTACAATCTTCTATCAGTATCTATTGCAATATCATTTCAGTGTCAACGCTGCTCTTAATGCAGCATCAGCTTCAACTCTAGGTTACAGCTATTTTGGAAATGCTCCACTATACACAGGAATAGATGAATACGTCCCCGGCATGGGCTATTACTGGAGTTACTTCTACACTTACGGCAACGGGAATTTACAAATACCGAGTTAGCAGAGGATATATGAATGAAGTTTTCAACTAAAGAAGCTTTGATATTAGCATGTATCTTTACTATTCTAGTTGCCTTTGTCATAGGAGTACCCACAACACAAGCTCAAACAGCTTCGACTGCGCCAGAGAAGGCATTGATGTTCATAAACGACGTGATTCAACCGGACATGTCAAAGTACAAAATTACGTTGGTAAGTGATATAGTAGGTACTCCACTTAATCAATCCACAACTCAAGAGGTCGTTGACTACCATCTTGACGCTAATGGAAGTGGACCAGATGTTCTATGTGTCTTTACAAACAATGTCTTAACTAGTGCCCAACTAACCCCTTCTTCAGCCTACGCTAACAACAATGCATCGTCGACTTTGACCACAAATATTTTATACGCCAATTTGAGTGAATTGGCGCTCTCTACTCTTAAGGGATACGAAATTTATACAGGCGAAAATTTGCAAACAATGACTAACGCTTTAGCTAATGTTGATGTCACTCAAAACTCTACAAGTGTATCGGGAGACATGAAACTAACAGTTGAAAATAACCCGCCATTCACCGACGTTTCCCTAAAATATACTTACAATGGCACAGACTACACGGGAGTAGATTTTGGGTTCAAAGATGGACAATTTTACACATTCATGGATGATCGTAGCTTATGGTTTATAGGAAATACTGACGTTAATATTAATGAGACTCAAGCAATTAACATTGCACAACAATACCTGCAAAACTACTCCTATACTCTGGACGACGGCACAGTAGTAAAAAGCTTCAACGTCACTAGCATTCAAGCTACCCCAAACTTTTACCCAAGAGACAACTCATCAACGATATACCCGTATTGGAGCGTTCAACTTGATTTTAACCAATTGTACCCAGGGAACGTTTATGCTGTTTCAATAGGAATCTGGGCTGATACTGGAACTGTTTTCCTCTCTCAACCGATAGGCGTTGAAGGAGGGGGTCCAGCACCAACTCCAAGCGCATCAACATCACAACCAGCGCAATCTCACGGACAAACCGAAATTTCACCGATCGACATTAGCTTAGCGACAGGCTTAGTTATAGTAATCGCAATCGTAAGTGCAATATTAGTCAAAACACGAAAAAAGTAACCAAACAACCCTTTTTTTTATTTTTCGAAATTCAAGATGCAAATTTATAAAAGTTGAGATTATCAAGACGCCTTGACTATGTCTGCTGTCTTACTGACGTTACTGCGCAGAAAAAAAGCTAGTTTTTCTGTTCAAACTTTTTTGGCAGCATGTTTTCCGTAGCTTTTTTGTCCGTTGCATTAACTGCTTTTTCGAACTCGGCTAGGTCTGCAAGAACGCGATTAGTTAAACTGTTAAATTTTTCAGGGTTTCGTCGCTTGAATTGCTCAAAATGGTAGCGGTAACGCATGAACTCTTTCCAGCCATTAGGAGTGTTAGTGTTTTTATCCAAGAGTAAACTTGGCAGTTTACGCTTAACCCTGTCAGCGTTCACCAAAAAAGTAGCCCCCTGAATGGTCGTAGTGAAAAATAAAAAAAAAGAAAAAAGGGAAAGTTGGCGTTTCGCTAAGAGAAAAATTAAAGGTGATATCACCACTTCGAAGGTATGCCGTGCTAGGCTACGGGCCCCTCCACAAATGGACCTAATAAATCAATAATGGAGTTGCATTAAAAGATTTACGGCAATTCTTATAAACTAACATAATATTAAATTCAGTACCCTAAAAGGTGGGCCGGTAGCTCAGCACGGCTGGAGCGTTCGACTGATAATCGAAAGGTCGGCAGTTCAAATCCGCCTCGGCCCACCACTTGTTAACCTTATTTTTTGAGTTTTCGATGTTTTCTAGCGTCATATTTGTGTTCGTCCGAATCTGCGAACTTGTGCCAAAGTGAGTGTCCCGTTAATCAAATATAATCTAATGGCGGCAAATAGGGTGGTCGCTATCCCTGTCCAAGCTATAACGATTAGTCCAAGCGAAGAAACCAGTACAAAAGGTCCAAGCGTCTGCCTAATACGATTAATCAACTTTTGCTTTGTCGGCACCTTAACACCCCAGACCACATCCATCGTATCCTGTAGAACAGCAAAGGCGCCTATTGCTCCACCTACTGAAAAAGCTACAACTGTGATGGAAGCCCAACCAGACATGAAAGGCGATGCTGCGGCGGGACCGGCAAGAGCCCGTTATTTGTTGAATTAACAGATTAGTCGCTTGGGTTTGACCGTAAAACTGGGCGAAAACAGTGACTGGAATTAGCAAAAGCGAGGGTAGCGGCAGGATAATAAAGAATGTTAAAGCGGCCGCCCGCAAGGCGCGCTGTTTCTTTGCCATTCCCTAAATGAAAGCTTGAATAATTCTACAAGGTCCTTTTTTTTTCATAAGTCTGAGCCCTAAACCTGCTGATCGGTTTGTTAAGTCCCCGCAAAAGCGGTTATTTTCTTATTGCCCCTTGTAGTCACGTTTGATTATTTTGCTCCACGTATATCCTTATTTGGTGGTAAGTAGGCACCCATAACCTTAACCGCATATTAAGCAAGCAAGCCACCACAAAGTTAAAATTCAAATCAACAAATAACTGTTTACGGGAATTTTATTTTGACAACTGAAGACGAGATTCTAGTTGAGTTAAAGAAAATCCGTGAAGCCGTTGAAAAAGCGCCACCAGTTCAACCTCCAAAAGGGTTATGGAATGAATTCAAAGATTTCTTCTCAAAATACAAAGTGCTAGGTTTAGCGGTTGCTTTCGTTATTGGCTTGTATTTAGGCGGATTAGTTCAAGCATTAGTTAAGGACTTCATAATGCCCCTCATAGGCTTAGCTATTCCTCACTTGGCAAACTTGTCGACGTATACCGCATCTTTGAGAAGTCAAATCTTCGGAATAGGTGACTTTCTTGTTGCCTTGATAACGTTCATCATCGTTGCTTTCGTGGTCTTCTTGATAGTGAAGGTTGGCAAACGCTGGCAAATGGATTAAAACGACGGGCTTAACTCAAGTGTAACATCGAAGAAGCACATGTACCTAGGTTATACTATTAAGCGACACAAGACATCTCTGTTGGGAGAACATGATTCAGCTCTCCCCTGAAACGATTTGGAACCTAAATACTGAAGAACTATTTACATTGCTGGAATCAGGCAACTTTAAACCTAAAACCAACAAAATCCACTTTTATGCGCCCAGCTTCACCTATTACAAAACTAAATACTATTTTTCTTCAACAAATGACTTTCCAACCATTTCAGTGACAGGCACTTCCTGCGCTTTGAACTGCAAACACTGCGGCGGCAAAGTCCTCCAAACTATGCATCCTGCCCAGTCGCCACAGCAACTGTTAAAACTATGCCAAAAACTTGAGCAAAATGGCGCACGAGGCTGCCTCGTAAGCGGCGGCTGTTTACCTGACGGTTCAGTGCCTCTCGATGACTTTGTGGATGCGCTGGAACGGGTAAAACGAGATCTTGGTTTAACAATTTTCGTGCACTCGGGAATCATAAGCACCAAAACCGCTGTCTCCCTTAAGAGGGTGGGAGTTGATGCGGTTTTAATCGACGTGATCGGTTCGGTTGAAACCATTCGGAAAACTCTCAACCTCAAAATAACTCCACAGGACTACGTTAACTCGTTGACTGCATTAGATAGTTCTGGCTTAAACTTTGTGCCTCATGTCATCGTTGGGTTAAACGAAGGCAAACTGGACGGCGAATTGGCAGCGTTAAAGATTATTAGGCAAGTTACGCCGTCTGCTCTTGTTATAATCGCGTTCATGCCTATACATGGAACAGTTATGGAAAAAACAACTCCGCCTAAACCTTTTGAAATAGCCAAGGTCACAGCTGCGGCGCGGTTAATGTTCCCAGAAACCCCCCTTGTTTTAGGTTGTATGAGGCCTAAAGGCGCGGCAAGAGCCGAAACCGACATCTTAGCATTGAAGGCGGGTGTGGACGCAATTGCTTTTCCAAGCGAACAAGCAGTCAAATACGCAGAAAACAAAAACTATCAAACCACGTTTTCTTCCCACTGTTGCGCTCAAATCTATTCTGACTTAACATTCAAAAAACTTTAAAGTGCGCTTGTCTTTAGTTTTTAACCGTAACTCTTCATTTTACGC
>PLSP01000146.1 GCA_003165195.1 Candidatus Bathyarchaeota archaeon
ATCGGCTGCATCGACAAAGCATCAAACGGCAAAGTTCTGATCGACAATGTAGATATTGCAAAGCTGCCCGAATCAAAACTCTACAAAATACGCCGTGACAAAATAGGTTTCATATTCCAGAACTTCAACCTTTTGCCCTACCTTAACGCTCGGGAAAATGTCGAGTTGGCTATGGAGCTTGCGGGCAAATTCCAAGGCCAAAGAGGTGAAAGAGCCAAACAACTCCTTGCCACTGTAGGCTTATCTGGAAGAGAGCAGCACCGACCCCAACGGTTAAGCCAGGGCGAACAACAACGAGTCGCCATTGCACGTGCTTTAGCCAACGACCCCGCAATAATTTTGGCCGATGAACCCACGGGAAACTTGGATGTGGCCAACAAGCAGGAAATTGTGAAGCTTCTCTCAGACCTCAACCAAAAACAAGGCACCACCATCATAATGGTAACCCATGACGAGCAAGTCGCGGCGCAGACTCAACGCATGCTATATCTGACCGAGGGAAAAATAAGCGAAGATAATCAAGCTAATAAAGAAACGACGCCTCGACACTCAAAGGAGAGCTCTTAAGAATGAAACGAGGAACAATGAAGGCTTTGAGCGTTGGTTGTATCCTTCTCTGCTTCTTTCTCTGTGGTTTAGCACTGTTGCCTCAGATAGTTCAAGCAACCAATACAGTAACAGCGACTATACCTATTCCACACTACGCTTTTGCTCTTGCTATAACGCCAAATGGCAAATATGCCTATGTTCCAGAGCTAAATAATGTTGCAGTGATAAGTACAGCTACAAATAATGTGGCGGCGACAGTAAACGTTGATGGCTCTAACGGCATAGCTATAACGCCTAACGGCAAATATGCCTACGTTACACGCTCAGTCTCCAATCCTAAAACTGGAACCACGAATTCGGTCGCAGAGATAAGTACATCTACAAATAAAGTGACGGCGACGATACGCCTTGGAGGCTTTCCTAATGGTGTGGCTATAACGCCCAACGGCGAATACGCCTACATTGCAGAAGGTTATCAGCTAAATGGAAACATCGGTTTAGTTTCGGTGATAAGCACCGCCACCAACAAAGTAATGACGACAATAACTGTTGAAGGCTCTTCCCAAGCTGTGGCTATAACGCCTAACGGTGAATATGCCTATGTGGCTAGTAGCGGCAGTTTATCCAACGGTACAGTTTCAGTGATAAATACTTCTACGGACACGGTGGCTACAACAGTAACTGTTGGAATCGGCACTCAAAGTGTGGCTATAACCCCAGACGGCGCATATGTCTATGTTACAAATGGCGGTAGCGATTCAGTTTCAGTAATCGGCACGGCAACCAATACGCTGACAACAACGATAACTGGTTTAATCCAGCCTTATGGTGTAGCTTTAACTCCCAACGGTGAATATGCTTATGTTACAGAACAAGATCTGGACAACAGATTGGGTTTGGCTTCGGTTATAAGCACAGCCACGAACGCAGTGACAACAACGATACCCCTTGTAGCCTTTCCCTATGATGTGGCTATAACCCCCAACGGAGCATACGCCTACATTGCAAACGGATCTAACAGTACCGTTTCGGTGATTAGCACAGGTACCGACACGGGACCAACCTCTTCTTCATCTCCAGCAACTCCAGAATTTCCCGCCCAATCGTTAACTATCATGCTGCTTGTTTCTGTCATATTAGTCCTCTCCATAGTCATCATTGCAAAGAAAAAAGCTGGAAAATCCAACCCGACAAAAATAAACACGAAAACCTAAGGGACAACGGAAACTTGAAATCTTTTTTATGGTTTAAAATCAGGAGGAAAAAATCACGGGGATACTAACCCGAGCGACTAAAAACATCTCGAGAAGAAAAACCAGATCACTGTTAGTGATTGTGGCATTGAGCTTTGCCTTGGCTATGCTAATCTCTATTCCGCCCAGCATAACCGCAAGCAAAGCCACCACCCAACAAACCATTGACAACCTAGCCGCTACTACAAAAAAGGTTGATTCAACTGTAACTATGGTGGCGACCCAAATAGACTGCCACCTGCCAGCAGTATCAGTTCCCAATGCAGGACCTGATAATCAAACCGTCATTGAACAGCCACTTATGAACGTAACAGACTACACTAACCTTACCTCGATCCCAGACGTCACCAATGTTATACCTATTTTTGATCAAACAGAATTTGACGGCGGCTTCGCGTTTAACGTGTATGGGATACCGTTGAATAACGCTTCTTTGCTGAGCATGTACTCGTTGATTTTGCCCTCGAACCTTACGGTTGGACATAACTTTCAGGCGGGAGACAGCGGCGTGGTTGTGCTTCAAGAGCGGGTTGCAAATCATTTCAATGTCATTGTTGGTGGAACTGTTAACATTTTTAACCAAACCTTCCAGGTAGTCGGCATAGAGGGATACACGCCGGTCAACGAAACCGCCGCATACATGAGCCTCAACGATGCTCAGGCAATAACCAACAACGTGGGAAATGTAACTGACTTTAAGGTTTTTGCTGACAACGTTACCAACGTACAGAGCACCGCTAATAAAATCGCCGTTATGTATCCTCAGTTGTCGGTTTCGATTGCTGCCTCTCTAGTGGACTCGGTTATTCAAATGCAAACCCAGACCAATGAGGAGTTGCAGATGGCGCAGGTTTCCATGAGCCAAATCCAAAGCACTGGAACCCTGGAGATTGCTATTGTCACTGTAGTTGTTGCCGCAATCGTGCTATTCATAATGCTATACACGGTTCGGGAACGAACCCGTGAAATTGGGACTTTGAAAGCTTTGGGTGCCAGTAGCATGGCAGTTTTGGGTCAGTTTATGCTTGAAGGTATAATGCTAAGCTTAATCGCAGGCATAGTTGGCATAGTAATTGGCACAGTAGGTGCGACATCCCTAGCTAACCTGCTGCTTCCTCGACCAACCCAAGCTGGAAATAGCGCTATTTCGTCAACAGGCGTATCCCTAGGCTCGGCTTCGTCAGCTTCCATCTCTATAACCATAACCCCCGAACTTGTACTACTTGGATTAGGTATTGCTGTACTGTTAGGTGCACTTGGCAGCCTGTACCCAGCGTGGAGAGCAGCCAGAACCCGACCAGCGGAAGCAATGCGATATGAATGAGATGGAAAGGTATACGTTGGCTCTAGAAAAGTTCGGTAACTTAAGTCTTGTCCAGAAAACTGGACTAAGCATTAATCGGCTTTTCCATTCGGTCTACAATAGAGGGATTAAATAGTTTAATGGATATGACAGCTTAAGGTCGAAGCAAAGTGGAAGAGGACAACGCGCTTGAGCGTGATAAGCAACGCGCGGAAGTGTTTGATGCATTAGGTCATCCTACTCGTATAGTCATCTTGAAGGCTCTTAGTGAAGGCGCTCTCGGCTTTGCCGACCTAAAGAAGAAAACTGCCATTGACAGCAGCGGACACCTTCAACATCACCTAACCAAGCTAAATGGCCTGATAAGAACTGATGAGTACGGAAAATATTGCCTTTCCGACCAAGGAAAAGATGCCTTGCTTACCGTGCAAACAGTAGAGAACGCGTCTGGGTTAACAACAAAAGACAACGAAAAAATTCGTCCCCGTCGTTTCAACAGCAAAATGGTTTTGAAATCAGTTTCCTTGCTGCTTGTGGCTCTCTTAATTGCTAGCTCGGTAATTGCATTATACCAGTACAATCAAACAACGGCTCTTCAGAAAGAATTTAATCAATTAAACGGAAATGACGCAGCCGCATACTATAATGAATTCGGAGTAATCCCTACCACAAGCGTTAACTCTTCGTTTTCGCCTCCGATCTCAGTGTACAAGGCTTTAATAATCGCGTTAAAAGCCGGAGGCTGGAACAAAACATCGCTCCACGGAACGGTAGTTACTGTCTATTTTGTGCTTTATGAACAAACTGAGATCGGCAATAGCACAAGAGAACTCTCGCTGAGTCCTATAACAAACCCACCTGCAGATTACTCAGACGTTTACGGCACCGGCGTAATTTACAGGTACGTTTGGGAAATAATAACCGCTGAAAACATGACAGGATATATCATCCCAAATTTTGGGTCCAGTTTGATTGATGCTTCAACAGGAGAAAATCTTCCCAACCTTTTCACATCTTAATTTCAACTCTTGCCTGGAGCTAAGCAAAAAAGAGCACACTGTTTGTGATGTACAAAAAAAGCTTCATGTTTATTTAGTTTACATTATTCGGTTTGAGGGTGGTTTAATTGAGCGTTCAAATTTCCGTTAACTTGTCAAATTTTGACATGCTGAGCAGCTGCTTTGATTGTCTCTGTGAGCAGTACCCAGAGGCCGTAAAGCAAGCTATGATGAACGTTGCGCAGGATATTTTGGCGACGGCAGACACGTTAGTTCCAGTCAGAACAGGATATTTGAAACGTACTTTGGCGGTTGAGCAACCCAGCAATTTTCACATTAAGATCAAGGCCACAGCACCTTACGCGTATTACGTGGAGTTTGGCACAAGGAAAATGTCCCCGAGGCTTTTCCTCACTAACTCAGTCAATCAGCATCTAAATGAATTCGCACCGGAAATTGCGCAGCAAATCCAAGATTTACTCAGGGCTAAGAACGGTTCTGTTTTGCTTATTTGCTTCTTAGCAGTATTAAGATAAAGAATAGGTTTATTGCGGTTGAGACAAAGAAGAGCCAGAAAGGAAAGTTTGAAATCACAAATAATGCTCCAGTGGCAGGATTTGTAAATTGAATTGAAAAAGGACTCTGCCGAAAGTAACTTTCGGTCATACTATTACTATTTATTTCGTTTGCGATGCTGTAATTGGATGAAACATAAAGCCAAATTAAAAATGCGTTCACTGCTACTATTATTCCAAGCATTTGTAATTTGCGGAACATAACTTGGTATATGCTACGCTTTGTTTAAGAAACTTTAGAATTTAGAATCAGCTTTTGTGTTATGTTTTGACTTTGCTTAAAAGATTTAACCATTGGTATGGTCGTCATAGTAACCCTTTGTAATTGAGTTGAAAAATTGTGAGTATATCTTCGCCAGTCTTAAGTAGGCTAGCTGTGGTTCAGGTAGGCGGAACAGCAATCGGATTTCTAACCGATTTTACATCAGACATTAAGGCAGAAGTGATCAAAGAATACGTTTGCCAAACTGCGCCAACACCCGCTTTCCTGGCCAGCGGCAACCTATTCGAAACCTTCAAGGCTTCTGCGCATTTTGTTCCCGTAACTTTACGCAGCATTGCTAAATCACGTTCTCAACGGCACGGTTGTACCGGTTATTTGGAGTCCACAAGGCACAACAACTGGAAACCAGAAAATCACCTACAACAACGTAATCTTAACTGCTTATAGCGGAAAAAACGGCAGAAAGGCACCATTGCAAATAATATTA
>PLSP01000068.1 GCA_003165195.1 Candidatus Bathyarchaeota archaeon
CCCGACGGCGGTAAACTAACTATTCGTGCTTATGCCGATAAGCAGACTGATGATGTTTTGATCACTGTTAAGGACACAGGAGTTGGCATCCCAGAGGCCATAAAGCCTAAGCTATTTACACCCATGATGACGACAAAATCGAAAGGTCAAGGTTTCGGCTTAGCCGTGGTTAAACGCATGACTGAAGGTTTAGGTGGAACAGTAGCTTTTGAAAGTACTGAAGGAAAAGGCACAACTTTTATTGTTCGTTTGCCCCAGCAAAATTCGAAAGTTAAATGATCAGTACAGTCGAAGGCCTTCCACGGATTGGGCGCCATAGGATAAGTCAAGCCGTAAATTATTTGTTTGTTTTTATAAGTTCTGATGATTAGATAATTTACTGAAGACCTATCTGGCTTCCTCTATACCCCCCCATTTATTGAAGGCCTTTGACGTCCATTTCTTCAAGAGCTTTCAACGTTCGTTCTCTAAGTTCCTTTATCGCCGGAGAAAAATAGTGCCTGACAAATATGCTGGGTGGAATTCTGCCACAGAGCCGAATTTTTTATGCTACCGAAAAGGAGCTCAATTTGTCTCTCTCCAACAAACCAATTTGGGAAGGTTTGACCATTGAGAAAGTTAATCCTGAAGATGCTCCAAAAACAGTTTATTGGAGTTGAAGTTAAAACCGTCGGATTGGTAAAAGGAACTCAGATTTAAGAAAAGCATTTTTCGCAAATTTCTGGGCGAGTTAACAGTTATTCTAAAAATAATTTAATGACGTTTTTTGCCGCATAATTTATGGTGCTTATGGAAGCTTTTTGATCTAAGGCGATCTAAACATTGTAGTTGAGCAGTCTTGCTCTACTCGTCAAGGCTCTTTTGCTGCACCTCATGAAATTCCGCAGTGCAAACCTCAGAGCAACATTGTACTTTACGCCTTTTAGTTGTATGTTTGTCCGGAGCAATCAATGAATCGGAAAGGTTAGTTATCAGACCTCTTAGTGATTTCTTGCATGTTGGACAAACCAAATTTCCATCTTTATCGAACTGCTCTCTTTCTACAATGTTTTTAACGGGAATTTCCTTCATTATAATTGCCTTTACAGCTATTTTTTTACTAATATTTTTTTCTTGTATAGACATAAAAATTACGCTGCGCCTAAGTTAAGCGCATTATTAGTGTATAATAACCTTCTTTAAGAGTAATCACGTGCGCCATGGCAGTTCACTCATTTCTACCAAAGCCTTCAATGTTCGTTCTCTAAGTTCCTTTATTGCTGGGGAAAAATAATGCCTGACGAATATGCTTGGCGGAATCCTTCCACAGAGCAAGTCTGCTTCTTGGGCAACCAATCCGTGCCTGATCATGAAAGTGCCATAGTAATCCCGTAGCTCGCTGATTCGGGTTGGAATTTTTCGCCTTTGAAGCTTCTTTGTGATGGCTGCATAAGAGACAAGTTGACTCCTCGTGATTTCGTCAACCAAGCTTTCAGGCACTATACTGATGAAAGCGTTCTTGGTGCCGCGCAGGAATTTGCCTTTGTACCTAAAATGCTCCAAGATTCCAGTTTCAGCGCTGAAGTACTCATGCAATCTTCCCTTATTCAAAAGCTCGATTATGAGGTTGAAGCTTTCTATGCCCTCGCTGCATCGTAGCCCTGTCAGGCGTAAGAATTTCAAAAGCAAATTCTCTTGTGGCATAAGGATCGGGTTGACTTTGGCGAACCATTCGTCCAAATTGCTGTTGTTATTGTTATAGATTCTGACAAAGGCGGCAAGCGCGTCTGGCCGGGCGGACTTGATTCCGTAGCTTTTCAGGGAAGCCTTGAATTGCTCGTAGCACCCAGTGTACTTCGAGATTATGATCAGACTTTTGATCACTTCGGATCGGGTGGTTGAAGGGACCGAATTGATTTGCCCGATTTTGCCAGATTCAAGTACACAATAGTAGCGCTTGGCGTAGCACATGACTCTTTTCGCGGTTGTTTTGCGGTACTTTCCTTGGACGTATTTTTTGAATTCGGGCCAATTAAAGGCTCTAAAGCTCATTGGCTCAATGATTCGGGCGCCTTGGTAAGGTAATGGTCACGGGTCCAAATCCCGCCGAAGGTTCCATCCTGCCTCTTTTATCAAACGTTTCCGCATTGAAAAAATGCATATATATGCATATGCACATAACATTGACCATGACAAAAGTCATTTCTCTCTCTGAAAAAGCGTACGAAACTCTAAAAGGCATGAAAAAGTCAGGAGAATCATTTTCGGATGTGATTTTGCGCGTTGCCAGCAAGGAGCATAAAAGGTCAATTCTCGAGTTCGCGGGAACTTGGAAAGGAAACGACATAGATGAGGTTTTTTCATTAGTACTGAAAGATAGAGAGCAAGCAAAATCAAGAGAGTTTGAGATGTAATTTGACTATTCTTGACACCAGTGTTATGGTTGCTCTACTAAAGGGGTCACCAGAAGCAGTGGAAAAACTGCGCGAAATAGCAAACGATGGAAGTCCAGTTGTCACTACAATCATCACTGTTTACGAGCTACTGAAAGGCGCATCTCTTTCATCTAAACGAGAAGAGAATTTGATAGATGTTAAAGAAGCGATTTCAAACATCCAAGTTCTGAATTTAACTCCAGAAGCTTGCGCTGAGGCATCAAACATATTCACCGAACTAAAAAAATCGGGCAAAATTATCGGCGAATTTGACATTCTAATTGCTGCAATAGCTAAAACCAATGGAGAATGTATACTAACTCGAGATCGGCACTTTAATGCCGTCAAAGGAATTGATCTGATTCAATGGTGACTGGCAATAGTCGCGGGTCCAAATCGCGCCGAAGACTCCAACCCTTGGCACAACACATGAATCACTGCAATTTATGTTTAGTCGCCCATTTGACAAAACTTTTTTAGATAAATCGGTTATAGAAAGAGTTACCTATGAAAACACTTGAAGATATTAAAAGAGAAATTGAATTGCTTAAGCCAATCTTAAAGCAGAACTTTCAAGTTGATACTATAGGTATTTTTGGTTCTTATGCTCAGGGACAAGAGAGTAGGAAAAGCGATGTTGATATTCTGGTTACTTTCTCAGAGCCCAACGATATTGATCTTTTGGATTTTATCGGTCTTAAACAGTTTTTAAGTCGAAAACTAAAAGTTAAAGTGGACTTAGTCGAAAAAGACGCTCTTAAGACCCAGATAAAAGACAAAATACTACAAGAGACAATCTATGTATGACAAGAAATATCAAGCTGTATTTTGAAGATATTTTGAAGGCTATTCAAGAAGTGGAAGAGTTTATGGATAATCTCTCCTTCGACGAGTTTTTGAAGGACACCAAAACGGTAAAAGCGGTAACAATGGATTTCATCGTTATCGGTGAAGCAGCGAAATACATTCCCGTAGAAATCAGAAGGGGCTATCCTGAAATTCCGTGGTCAAAAATTGTAGGCATGAAAAACATTTTAACGCATGATTATCCAGCTATAAAGATTGAGGCCTTATGGAAGACCGCGAAGAAACGTCTACCTGAACTCAAACCAGTGATTCAAGAAATACTAAGCGAAAAATAAGTTATATCAGATATTTCAAAAATGGCCAATCTCACTCTCCAGGCAAATAATGAATTATACCTTGATATTTCATTGGTTACTTATGGTCGCAGTCCAAATCCCGCCGAAGGCTCCAGTTTCAATTTAAAGTGACAATTTAGTGTCGATTTAGCTCTTTTAGTAAAACTCTTGCTTCGTCGGGTAGTTTTGGCTTGTTTTTCCGACTAACAACTAAAAATACTGAGCCAATTATAATGAGCGCTATCCCGAAAAATGCTACGCTTTCTTTGGGCAAGAGTCCATATTCAAGTGAAAAAGTGAAGAACAAAATTGCAACTCCCAAAAAAATCATTATTGTGTTGCTTATGGAAGCAGTTGAATGTAGGGCAAATTCCTTCTTTCCTTCTTCTGTTACGTGAAAATAGCCCTGTTTTTCCTCTATCATGCCGGCATTCATCAGGTAGTTCCAATCGTAGTGAAAGTGTCCGTCAGACTTGTATCCTAATGCTGAGCTAAGACTTGATTTTACTCCTGGTTCAACCTTAATTCTATTGTTTGGAGCAGAATAGATCAAGTACAGCAACTTTGTTCGAGGTGACTGGATATCAGCGCTTATTCCACGTGGCTTTGACACTTACATCCACTGCCTTGCTATGCAACAACGGGAAAGATAAACCGCGCTCTGAAACTAAATTTTGTTTCCATGTTTTCCTATTATTTGTTGGGTTTGCTTATGACTCTAACTCTTAGAGTAGTTACTCTAAATGTTAGGGCTATATCCCGCATGCAACTTGTATGCTGTCAATTAAAAAAATCAAGGAGGAAAAAAAATGGGTACAAGTTTCGAATATGGCAAAACTTTGGCTGGCGAAGGATCAATACTGCTGATACTTGGCTTAGTGCCTTACGTCGGCTGGGTGCTAGGCATCATAGGCATAATCCTATTATTGAGAGGGATGAAAGAGCTTGCAAATTACTATCAAGATAACGAAATATACAAGAACGCATTAACAGGCGTCAAATTCTACATAATTGCATTAATAGCAGCAGCGGTAGCCACAACATCGATAGTTGTCGGCGTAGGGACCGCAACAAGCTTTACATTTAAAGCAAACTTTGTATTAACAGCAGGCTTCGCAGTTGGCTTAATAGCATTCTTTGCGGGACTAGTCATTGCCTTCATATTCTACGTGCTTGCAGCTTCAAACTTGAGAAGAACCTTCAATACACTCGCAGAGAAATCGGGAGAACACTCATTTGCAACTGCAGCCACTTTGCTTTGGTGGGGCGCTTTCCTAACAATCATAGGTGTCGGCTTAATTCTGATATTCATCGCGTGGATATTTGCAGTAATAGGGTTCTTCGCTATGAAGTCCCAACAACTGCAGCAAACATACGCTTCGCAACCCTATGGATACACGCCACCTTCCATACAACCCCCAGCTCCACCATCTCAAGCAGCGAAATATTGCTCCAACTGCGGCACCCCCATAGAACAACATAAAACTTAGGGTTCCCATTTAGCCAAACGGGCACCTACCAACCTTTTTTTGTTTTTTGAATTCAATAAATTTTAGTAAAAACTTTTTGACTACCCATCTTAAAAGAAACGTTCGCTAGTGACTATGCTGGTGGCAGCCATGGATAAAGAAGCCTCTAAGGAAAGTTTAGAAGAATCAATCTTCAAAACGTTGAGCCACCAGACCCGAAGAGACATACTAAGATTTGTCGGCGAGGAAAGACAAGCTTCGTTTACTCAAATCAAGAACAGTGTAAAAGTCGAAGACAGCGCCGCCTTATCATACCACATAAGCACTCTTGGGCCACTGGTGATTCAGAAAGGCGGAAAATACATGCTTTCCGCACTTGGACTGGACGCATACGGGTTAATCTGCAAGACTACGGTTTGCGCTGAAACGAATTCGACTCTGCTTTTTATGAGAAACAAGATTCCATGGGTTATCATCGTCAACGCTGTTTTGTGGGCGCTGGCGTTGCTTTTGACAAGCACCTTTGAAAACGGTCTTGCGATAAACACGCTTGCAAGTTTCGCAGCTTTATGGTTTGCCAGCAACCTTATTCTTTATGCGCTTTTGCGCAGGCTCGGAGAAAAATCATGCTTCTCGGGGCTAACATAAAAGCTATAACCAAGTGAACCTGAAGAACTAAACCCATGTTTGATGGATTACTGATTCTGCGTCTTGCTTTGGCGTTTGCTGTGGGGTGCCTGTGGGTGACAGTAATTACAGTTGTGGCTGAGAAGAAGGGCAGCGTGATTGGCGGAGTCCTCGGCGGTTTACCATCCACTTCAGCGTTCTCGTTTTTCTTCATCGGCATAAACCAGTCTACATCAACTGCTGTTGCTGCAACCACAGTTTTCCCATTAGCCTTCGGCGTCACATGCGCCTTTTTGTTCTTCTATGCCTTTTTCGCCCGCAAGGGCTTTGGCTCTGGAATTTTCTATTCGCTCCTCATCTGGTTTGGAGCTTCAGCTCTGATCGTTGCTTCTGGTCTGAGTAGCTTTGAGGCGTCCTTGGCCGCCGGAGTGGCGGTTTCTGTTTTAACATATTACTGTTTCAGCAAAATGCTTAAGCTTCAAACCCTCCGAGGAGAAGAAAAGCTCTATCGTGTGCGCGACATCGTTTTTCGCGGTGTCGGCTCGGGCAGTCTTGTCCTTTTAGCTGTGCTGCTCAGCCAAATTAGCGGTCCTGTTCTCGGCGGCATTGCAGCGGCGTTTCCAGCGGTTTTTACCTCAACCCTGATAATATTGAATCGAAGCAAAGGCACGGAGTTTTCTCGTGCGGTAACTAAGCCTCTGGTGCTGTCAGGCATTCTTACAATTTTTCCTTTCTGCGTTGCCGTGCGGTTTCTGTTTCCATTATTTGGCGTTTTGGTTGGAACTTTAGCTTCCTATGCCCTTGTTGCTCCACTTGCAGTTCTCTCTTACTACATACTGCACAAATAACGCCTGGCGACATCTGGTTTGGCTTGGGTAAACTTGGATGTGAATTTGGAAAACACTTTTAAGACAGCTTTCGGCGAGTGTTGAAGTAACTCAAGTTGTATCCAAGAGATGGCTTGAAGAAAATGCAACAAATACTTCGCAAAAAAATGTTACAGTCAACTTTGATTTTAATCAGCATTATCCTTGTAGCTGCCTTTGTTGTTGGTTTCAACGGGATGGTTCACGCTTCTTCCGTGACGACTTTCAATGCTACTTACGGGGGTCAAGATGATGAACAGGCCAACTCTGTTATACAGACAAGCGACGGAGGCTACGCCTTAGTTGGGTGGACAGACTCTTACGGCAACGGGTACTATAACTTTTGGCTAGTTAAAACTGACGCCTCAGGTAACCAGCAGTGGGCTCAAACATACGGCAGCTCAGGCGACAGTGAAGCATATAGTGTAGTCCAAACCAGCGATGGCGGCTACGCGATAGGAGGCTACACCAACTCAACTGGCAACGGAATCTACAGCTTCTGGCTAGTGAAAACTGACTCTAAAGGCAACACGCAGTGGAGCCAAACTTACGGTGGGTCAGGAGACAATCTAGCGTATTCCATGATTCAGACAAGCGACGGAGGCTACGCCTTAGCCGGATCCACAACTACCCCTGGAGTGGGAGGACGCCAAATGATGCTTGTCAAAACTGACTCGAATGGAAACATGATTTGGAGCCAAACTTACGGAGGAGCCGGCGACAGTGAAGCATACTCTATAATTCAAACAAGCGATGGCGATTACGCGTTAGCAGGTTACACGGATTCCTCTGGTGCTGGAGGCAAAGACATCTACTTAGTAAAGGTGGATGCAACAGGCACCTTGGAATGGAGCCAAACTTACGGAGGAGCCGGCGACGACTATGGTTATTCGCTGGTTCAAAGCAACAGTGGAGGCTACCTGTTGGCTGGTTCAACCTTTTCCTTTGCTGATGGTTACGATAATTTTTGGCTGGGCAACATTGGCTCGAATGGCACATTGGTGTGGAGCCAAACTTACGATGGCGGAGCCGACAGCATTGCAGCTTCATTGATCAAAACCAGCGATGAAGGATACGCTTTAGCGGGCTCTTTGGAATCCAGTTCAGGCGAGGCTTTCTGGCTGGTTAAGACGGACAGCAACGGCAACGCACAGTGGAATCAAACCTTCAGCGGATCAGGCGATAACTATGCTACTTCTTTGATTCAGACAAGCGACGGAGGCTATGCTGTTGGTGGGTACACTGATTCAATCGGTGCAGGCGGATACGACTTCTACCTTATTAAAACTTCAAGCACAGGCTTGGTTTTAACAACCTCACCGTTCAGATGGGATTCCCTAGAAGGTTTTCTAATAATTGGCGCAGCAGTCGTAATTGTGATAGGTGTTGTGTTCTTTATAATGGCGAGAATCCGTCGACCAACCTATCCCAATAGGCCTTTCTCTACTTAACATAAAATAGTTTTTTCGCAGAGTTTCAAGCCGTACCGGGATTGGTTATTAAATTTATCTCGTAGAGGCTCTGCCAGTCTTTGCCTGTTACAAATAAACGGTGGTTTTGTTGGTCGTATGCAATGCCGTTAAGAACCGCATTTGGATTTGAGTTGACTGCGACCGCTGCTGGCAACCCAGTGAGGTTTATCCAACCTGTTACTTGACCAGTGGCTGGGTTGATTATGGCAATATTGTTGGTTAACCATATGTTGGCGAATACGCTGCCGTTAATGTATTCCAATTCATTGATGTTGTCTATGGTTGTGTTGCCGTCATGCACTTGAACTTGTCCCGTGGGCTGAAAAGTTAAGGGGTTCAAGAAAGTAAGGTAATCTGTGCCGTCGCTCATGATAAGCTGCTTGCCATCATAAGTTAAACCCCAACCTTCTGTAGAGTACGAAAAGTTTCTAAGAAGTGCAAAAGTGTTTTTGTCGTATACGAAACCTATGTGTGATTGATAGGTTAACTGTATTATAGTGTTGTTAACAATTGCTATTCCTTCTCCGAAATACTGACTTGGCAAATTAACCTGCTGCAAAACGGCGCCAGTTGTTAAATCCACTCGACGCAACGACGATTCACCGTTGAGTCCTGTGCTCTCATACAGGTAGCCTCCTGAGTAAGTTAGCCCCTCTGTAAAGGCGCTTGAGTCATGCGGGTAAGTGTTAACTATGTTGTAAGAATAATTTGTCACGGTTGGGTTGCTTTGGGCGCCCTTGCTTTCCAGAAAAACAAGAAGTGAAACACTCAAAATAACGATTAGTACGACGACAAGGACGATTGTAACTACGAACTTTTTCATTAACTTTGATATGCTATATCCCATTAATAGGCAAAACGGAAACCTTGAAGTTTTTACGCGGGGTGTAAGCAGTTAAATAACCGTTTTTTCTTGTGAAAAGGGAGTAGGCGTTTTAGTTATGGGTTTTAAAAGTGAGTTTTTGGCGTCGACTTTCGGTACGCTTCTTATANNCTTTCGGGGATAGCCATATTTATTATAGTGGTCTTGGGGTCGGAAACTTAGACACGATCTTTGGCGTTTCATACTGGCCTGCAATGGATGTTTTTTATCCTCTTGCTTCAATCACGGTTTTTATTTTGTACGGATGGGTAAAAGGCGGGAGGATAAAAATTAATCTAACAAATGTTTTTCTTTTTGCCTCTTTTGTCGCAGCTCTTACTCTAATAAATATCGATGATGTTGGACAGGTTCTAAACATCCCGCTGGGTTACTCTACCTTTCACTGGACCATAATAATGTGGATTTACCCAATTTACTCAAGCATCGCGTTCTTTCTTTTTAGAGAAAAAAGCTACGGTTGAAAAAGCCTTATAGCTGAAACTAAATTACACTATGATGTCAGGGACAGTAGGCGGCGTTGGTAAGAATTAACCATAAGGCACTATTGACATGGATTGCCATCGCAATCATCCTTTTAAGTGCGCCTTTTTTCCCTAAAACCCAAGCGCAAACCAACACCCCTTTCAACCCATCCAACATATTCAGCGTACCCTCACAGAAAGGCACAATTAGCTTCGCCGTAAACGGCACGTACTCATCAGCCACGCTTGAAAACAACACTTGGTTTTTTCAAAATCTTCAACTGAACGGATCCAGAACACTAGCAAACTTTTCAGTATCAGTAGAGAATTGCAACATAACAATCTACGCCTACCAAGCGTTCACCACAAGCCGCGTAAGCATAAGGTTAATTTATGTAGCTCAAGGAGTGGGGAAACAAGTTTTCAATTTCGGCGTGGGATCTATTGATTTGCAGTTGGCAAGCACAGATTGGAGCGTCATCATCAACAATAACGTATTTTTAGCTTTGGGCTCGGGGTGGACTATAACTCAAGATGGCACAGTAACTGTAGATGGATTAACTGGTTTGGTAAACGTTGTCCGCTGGGGTTTTGTAGACAATAATGTGAGTAATTCAAACGTGCCCTTCTACGAGCAGCATTCAGTCGCAATTATAACGGTCACTTCGGTAGCCGTTATAGTGGCTGTTGCTTTAGTCGTAAAAATGGTAGGCGGAAGGACCTCGGTCACAAAAGAAGTCAGCAGACATCCAAAATCCGATAGTAGTGCCTCAGCGCTGACACCCCAAAGGAGGATTCAACCCTGGTAGTTTGGGAAGCGCCAATCAACATAGTCATACCCGCATACATTGCCGTAGTAGCTGCTGGAATATTTCTCATCAATAGGTACACTAAAGACAAAACGAAAAGAGTCAGTTCTCTGAGGCTTTTCATCCAAGTAGCCGCGGTAGTTGCTATTTTCATGGGGTTAATCTTAGGTCCCTTTAATCAACCACTTTATTTACCGCTTGGTCCATCACCGAGAGACAACCTTATCGGCGCCAACCTTTTAGGAAACCAGTTTCCAGACGGCATCTCCTTCCCTGTTCTAGCCTGCTACTATCCAAACGGCAGAACCGTCACCTGCCCAATCTGGCAACTTCAAGCCTACATCTTTCCCTTCTGGAACTACCCAAGAGGGTATGAGGTCTTCTACTCCACCTCGGGACTGGAGAAAATAGGCATAGTTATTGGCTCGGTAGCGGCGTCGGCGATACTCCTCGGAAGGTCTTTCTGCGGGTGGCTATGCCCCTTTGGCTTATACCAGGATGTTCTAACAAGAATCCGCAAAGCTACAAGGTTCAAACACTTTCGATTTTCAGCAAAAACAAACACGGCACTTAGCCAATCACGCTACATCATAATTGCGGTCTTTTTAATATTGAGCGTTATCTTTGCTTCCTACTCAATTTTCGGAACTGAACTTATCCCAGGTACCCGACAAGGCGGACCTGAAGGAACCGAATCAGGCATAGTCAGCAACATCAACGAGCCCTTCTGCCTCGTTTGCCCCATGAGACCTCTTTGCATTCTACTCGAAATGGCCGCAGGATCAATGAAGTGGTCGTACATCCAGCACATAATCTACGGTCCCGCATGGATAACAGGCTTCTATATAACATCCATAAACCTGATCGTTTTACTCGCAGTCACTCTAGCAGCTTTTGCTTTCAGGCGTTTCTGGTGCAGAATCTGCCCGATGGGAGCATTGACAGGGCTTTTTAGCTCTTTTACCCCGTTCAAACAGATTGCCCTCACTAAACTGGAGAAAAACCAGGAGAAATGCACCAGATGCGGAGTATGCAAACGTGTTTGCCCTACAGAAGCCACGGATGTTTTTGACAAAAAAGGCGGCGACGTCACGGAGTCAAGATGCATACTCTGCGCGAGATGCGTGGAAATCTGCCCATATGAAGACGCCTTGTCGATAAAGTTTGCTGGAAAAACAGTGATGAGATCAAGAAATTGGCTTGAACAGCAAAAAACTGCTACAGCTTCAAACGCTTAACAAATCTTTCGAAAAATTAAGGTTGCTTGACGTTCCGGACATTGCAGGTAACTACACCGTCACAGCCTCATGGTGAGGGCACGCGCAAACTCAGTCTTACAAAAGCATTATTTACCTTTGCAAAGCGGTTCTTACACAAAAGATTATTCATTTACAACGTGTTACAGCTAGCAACAACATCACGTTTCGATAAAGAGTGAAAAAATGAAACAGAGAACAACAAAAACATTGACACTTTGCTGCATCATTTTGTTAGCCTTCTTTTTGTTCTATGCTTTGGCTTTACTGCCTCAGCAAGTTCAAGCCAATTCCCTGAAGGCAACAACTCAATTAACTGATCCTTACGGAGTCGCGATAACGCCCAACGGAGAATACGCTTACATTACAAATGAAGGCAGCGACACGGTTTCAGTGATGAACACAACTACGAACAAGGTGACTGCATCAGTACCTGTTGAAAATGATCCTATAGGAGTAACCGTCGCGCCTGATGGGAAAGAGGCGTATGTGTCCAATGTGGGCAGCAATTCTGTTTCAATCATAAGCACAGCCACAAACACTGTTACCGCAACCGCACTTGCAGGAAGTGAACCGTTAAGTTTAGCTATAACGCCCGACGGCGCATATGTCTACATCACAAATGAAGCCAGTGACTCGGTCTCGGTGTTGAGCACCGCTACCAACAAAGTAACAGTGACCATAGCTGTCGTAAGTTATCCAGGTGCAGTAGCCATTTCTCCTAATGGAGAATTCGCCTATGTTACCAATGAAGGCAGTGCTGTAGTTTCAGTCATAAACACATCCACGAATACTGTGGCTGCAACTGTACCTGTTGGAAGCGAACCTGCTGGCGTGGCTGTGACGCCTAACAATGAATATGTTTATGTTACAAATGAGGGCGGAGCTTCAGTTTCAGTAATAAACGCCCAAACAAATACGGTAATAGCAACAATTCTGGTTGGAGCCAGTCCTTTCGGTGTGACCATAACGCCCAACGGAGAATACGCTTGTGTAACCAATGAAGGAAGCGATACCGTTTCAGTGATAAGCACCGACACTAACAAATTGGCTGCGACAATACCTGTTGGCAGTTATCCTGACTCAGTGGCGGTAGCTCCAAGTGGAGAATACGCATATGTTGCAAATGTAGCTAGCAATACAATTTCGATCATAAGCACGGTTGTCAACAGGGTAACGGCTATCATACCTGTTGGATACGAGCCTGGTGGAATTGCTATCACGCCTGACGGAGCGACTGCGTACATTGCAAATGGTGACAATGATTCAGTTTCCGTGGTAAACGCAGTTATGGATATTGTCTCAGCAACCGTTACCGTTGGAAGCGGCCCATATGGAGTGGCTATAACACCGAATGGGGAATTCGCTTACGTTGCGAATGCAGGAAGCAATACAGTTTCGGTGATAAACACGGCTGCCGGCACTGTGATTACAACTGTTAATGTTGGAGACGGTCCTAATGGAGTAGCGATAACGTCCAACGGCGAATACGCTTATGTTACAAACAGCGGAGGCGACACAGTTTCAGTTATAAACACAGCTACAAATACGGTGAAAGCGAACATAACAGTTGGAGTGAACCCTTTTGGTGTTGCTGTAACTCCCAATGGAAAATATGTTTACGTAGCAAACGACGCAAGCACAACGGTTTCAGTGATAAGCACCGCTTCAAATAAGGTTACAGCAACGGTTCCCGTCGGCAGCTTCCCTTTTGCAGTTGCAATAACCCCAAATGGAGCCTATGCTTACGTCACTAATGTCGGCAGCGGCTCGGTATATGTTATAAGTACAGCAACAAACAAAGTGATAACAACAATAGCAGTCGACACTGAGCCCTACGGAGTGGCGGTAACTCCTAACGGAGAATACGTCTACGTTACAAACGCCGACAGCAACACAGTTTCGGTGATAAATACAACAACTAACTCAGTGGTGGAGACAGTAAACGTTGGAGCCGGCCCCTACGGAGTCGCTGTAGCTCCAAATGGAGCAAACGCCTACGTCGCTAATGATGTCAGCAACACAGTTTACATGATAAGCATAGGAACTTCGGCCCCAACCATAGCGATCCCCACTTCGTCGACAACTACTCAGAATTCGACACTTACGCCGACCAACATTTTAGTCGCGTCCGTAATTTCTGTCATAACCGTTGCTATAATTGGTCTTTTTGTCTTTCAAAAATCTAAAAGAAAGAAATCGAATTAAATGTCAAAACTCCTTCGTGATGCACAATTTGCTATGAGTTCGCTCTTTCAAGCATGCGATTAATCAGGTCAATGTCTTCTTGGACAGTTTCCATGTGTCGGCAGCGAGTCAGAAGCGTTCTGAAGCCGTCGAGCTTCTCTCCTTTTTTGAGGTACCTTTTGATTATGTGCTTTTCAGCGTCGGTTAGGATGTACGTTCTCATCTTAGTGCCTAAATAAAATGTATGCCGAGCAGAATAATAATGTTACTAAAGCTGTGATACTGGTACAGTAGCTTATACTGTAGTCTCGAGAGGAAACACAGGGGTGAACATTTACTCGGAACAGAATTGCTTTGTTTCTATTGGAGTAGCTCTTGTTAGTTTATTCGTCGTTACTACTGTTGTATCGTAGCGAGAAAATTGGAGCAAAAGATTTTTGGAGGTGTTAGTTGACATTTCCGTTTCTATATTCTCCGGAGCATTGAAGACGGTTAAAGCGAACAATCAACACAGCGACTCAAATGGGAAACTTAAACACTTGGTCGATGTTTCATGGCGATTTAGCGCGCACAGGTTACTCTACTTTTTCGGGTCTCCAGTGACAAATCAAGTACTAGAAGTCATAAAACAGGCAGTGGGCATTATTCTTCTCCTGCAATCGCAGATGGGATAGTATTTGATCTCAATAAGCGGCTATAGATGTACCCTCAATCTTCCACTGGAAATCAAAACTGGAATTACTCAAGCTATGCGGCATTAACTCCGGCAGCTAGGGGAGACCTTCCAAAATTTTGAGCGTGATCAATGATTTCTGAGATGCCGAAAGAGTTTATGTGGTTACTCGCTGGATGTCTGTGAAAACATCAAAGTCTTTATCAAAAGAGTATATTGTCTTTATGATTTGTTCTTTCATAATTACGTAAGCCAATGCATCATTAATGCCTACATTTCGATCTTCTGCTGTGGAAACCGCTTTAATGTAATCCGCTTGAGCTACTTCACAGATTGAAACATTTTCGCGGGACAGCAATCCCTTTTCCAATAAGATCGCTTCGTCAAAAGATAGGTGGTCCTCTAAGACGTTGCAGACTTCACTGAAATGGACAACGGACGTGATTACTTTTTCGCCTCCGTTGATTCTGGCAACAATATTTTTGGCTGCTTGTTTTATTTCTACCTCGTTTGGTTGCAGTTGTCTTTTAGTTTTAAGAAAGGCATAAACAAACACGTTAGCATCGACGTAGGCTTGGGACACTTCATTTGCCTCTAAGTTCTTTGCGGACTGTGTGCCAGTCTGAGAGGTCTGCTTTTAGGTCTACGCTCATTTTATCGAAGTATTCGGTTAGGTCAACTGCGGCAAAAGGTTTGATTTCAATGGTGTCGCCTTTGGCTGAGATTATGGCTTTTTTGTTTTTGAGATATTTTTCCCGCCAGACCTTCGGCAATATGATGCGACCCTGCTCATCGATACTTTTAACCTCCACTTCCAAACCATCACCAGAAACCGTGTAGTTTTGGGAGAATAAAGGTTTTTTGGTGGACAAGAATTTAAACCCAAAGGAAGCGGAGATATCACCGCAAATCCTATTTTTTCTAGTTTTTTTGTGACTACGCATCCACAGCAACCTATTGTTAATAGTTTGGTGACGCTTTGCAGGGTTGGATGTGTGTCTTTGTCAAGGCCAATTGACATAGTGCTTGCTATACACAATGCGTTTCGTTGAGATATTCTCCAAATTGATAATTCACTCTTAACAATAGCGCGTAATGGTGGTGATCTAACATCCGTTTTGGATCGGCTCCACGTTATGAATGAAATTCTGGATTACCATGCAAGGGGTGAAGAAGCGGCGGTTTTTCCCGCAGTCGAAAATGTGGCACCTCTTGTAGCTAAGCCGTATCTGATGGATCACCGGGAACTTGACCTCATGACAAATGGGATAGAAGCAATGAAGAAAATGCTTGATCCATTATCAACAGCAAGGGCGACACAGTTTTACACTCACATCTTCGGATTCATTTAGAAAAGGAAGATGCTCATCTGTACCAGATCCTAAGAGAACGAACAACAGAGCGAGCAGGCAACCATAACTAATCTTATGTCAATAAAAGTGCCGCCAGAAAAATTTCCAACATTAGTGCAATGGCTTTTCCCATTACTTGATCTCAAAGATCAACTTATAGTTACAAAAGGCTGGATGACAATGATACCACCCCAGTTTTTGCCAACCTCAAACCGTTAATAAAAAAGAGCGTTGCCGAAAACTGGGACGAATTGGAAAATCTAATCCCTGAACTAAAGTAGGTCTCAACATATTATCTGGTTTATTTCAAGTTGTCTGCGTATGAGATGATACGATATGTCCCAGCCTGTCAGATGAAAAATTAACTCTTTGAAGTCTGGTAAATTTATATTCGTTTTTTCTTGCTCTTTGACTGTAGTGTAAATTGTAGCTATTGGAAGCCTTTCCACGTGAGGCAAAGATTTTCTTACTTTTTTTGCTAGACTTTCTAATTCTTCAATTTGCATTGTTTATTTTTTCCTCCAAATGGCGACTGCTATCTTGATCAATTTAGAAGGATGTCTCGATGCATTTTATAATTTTTTGAAAAATCCAATAACGTTAATTGTCAACTTTAATAGATCCTTGCAAACTCGACTTGACAAAACTAATAAAGTTTAATCAAATTAGCTATTGGGCCTGACTAATGGGCAGTTTCGCGCTTGGCAAGGGCATCTTTGGGCTGAAGTTCAAGCTTTGTTAGAAAGACTTTAAAGTTTTTGCTGCACTTCGTTTGGTAGACTAATCCGATGAATCCAGTTGTCATCTATTCAACAAAAGGTGGTAACACTGAAAAAGTTGCGCTCGAAATCGCCCAAGAATTAAACTGTAAAGCAATCAAAATTTCGGGAGAATCAGAATTTTCAACAATATCACTTAAGGATTTTGACCTCGTTTTTATTGGGACCTGGGTTCGGGGTGGGGAACCAAGCCCGGATATGCTCCGTTTCCTAAAGCAGCTGAATTTGGAAGATGGCAACAGGCAGTTTGCTCTCTTTATAACCTGGGCAGGCGGCGGCAAAAGCGATGTCTTGACGTTTAATCGAGTAAAACAGCTTCTAAAAGCTAAAAATCAAAGGTTACTTGATGACTACTACAAATGTTTCGGCAAGAGCCTCGGTTTAGCGAGGCGTGGTCACCCAAATGCACAAGATTTAGTCGACGCTCGAAAGTGGGCTAGGCTTGTTGCAAAATAGCTAATCATCAGAACATATGAGTCCGATAAATAAAATCTTGGTTGATTTATTTTATTTGGGTCCAGTTTTTGACAGGCTTTGACTTCCCGTAAATATAAGGGGCAAAATACTTATCGCGATAACGCTGTTATAGTTTTGTGGGTGGGAGACATGGATCCTTATACTGCCCAATTGTATAAATCCCCCTTCGTGTTTCCCGCTCTTTTTTTCTACAGTAAGGTCTTCAAAAAACTGGGGTTAGAGAGAGAGAGAGAGAAAGAAAGAAAAGCTTGCCGCAAAAAAGCTAGGTATCAGAACATACAAAAAATAAATATAATTTATTGGTTGTCTTATCTTATGGCGCCCAATCCGTGGAAGGCACTTTTATCGACAACACCCTGGTAGCGCAAACGAGACACATCTTGAAAAACAATATGCCCGACAAATTATCGTTCAGCGGTGGCGCTCAATTGTTTCTTCACAACGATAATACTGGCTGTCGTCAAAGCACCTAAGACCAATAGGATTATGGTTAGTGGAACTTCAGGAACTGAAGTCGTTGCTTGTTCTACGTTTATTGTGTAGCTGTGTAAGTTGGAGACGTTTGTTTTTATGTAGTAGTTGCCTGGTTGGAGGTTTTGTTCGTAGGTAATGCCGTTGTTTTGATTTTGGGATGCCGTGATTACGTCGACGGGTATAGTGTTTCCCTGTTGGTAGACAGAGAAATCGAATGCGGCATTTGTTGGTGTCGAGCTGCTGTAAGTCCAGTTGAGAAGCCATTCACTGCTGGGCACGTTAAAATAATTTGTTGTTTGGTCGCTGGCGCCTGTAATTGTTGTTATTTGCTGATAAGTTTGTGTATTTGCCGAAGATGGTGACGCGGTCGGGGAAATCGACGGTTCGTTAGTTGGCGTGGAAGTTGGAGTTGGTAATGTTGTAGGACCAGTGGTTGCTGCGGTAGGTGTGGGTGTTTGTGTTGGGCTTGTAGTTGGACTGGGGCTTGGACTGGCTGTGGGAGTGGGTGACGGGGAAGGCTTCGGTGTGGGCGTTGGGGTTGCTGTTGGTGTAGGAGTTGGACTTGGAGTAGGTGTTGGACTAGCTGTTGGGGTAGGAGAAGGTGTTAATGATGGAGTTGGTGTAGGCGTTGGGGTTGCTGTGGGTGTAGCGGTCGGCGTTGCAGTTGGAGTGGAGGAAAGCGTTGGGGTTGGTAATGGGGACCCATTGAATGCGTAAACTTTGCCGTTTTGCGCGCCTACGTAAACGATGCCATTGTCTATTGCTGGACAAGAAACAATGGCACTGCCTGTTTGGTAACTCCAGACTAAAGCTCCTGAATTTGAGTCTAAAGCATAAAGGTTACCGTCATCTGAACCTACGTAGACTACGCCGCCTGCAACAGCGGGTGAAGATTCAATCCCGTTGCCAGCTTGAAAGATCCAGACCAAGTTTCCAGTGTTTGCGTTCAAAGCATAAACCTTGCCGTTAGCCGCACCTACATAAACTAATCCTTGACTTACGGCAGGAGAAGAAACAATCGAGCTACCAGTTTGATAACTCCACACCAAAGACCCAGTATTTGCGTTTAGAGCATAAATTTTTCCATCATTCGAACCAACATAAACGATGTTACCTACCAGAGCCGGAGAAGAAGCGATGTAGCCGCCGGTTGTGAAACTCCAAACCAAAGATCCAGTGGAGCTATTTAGAGCATAAGTTTTGTTATCATATGAGCCAACATAAATTAAACCGGCGCCTACAACCGGAGAAGAACCGACATAGCTGCCTGTTTGATAACTCCAAACCAAAGCACCAGTAATTGCATTCAGGGCATAAGTTTTGTTATCATCAGACCCAACATAGAGGATTCCGTTGGCAACTGAGGGTGAAGAGAAAACGTAACTTCCGGTTTGATAGCTCCACACAAAACCGCCAGTCGTAGCGTTCAGGGCGTAGACCTTGCCGTTTGATGATCCTGCATAGACTAAGCCGTCGTTTATGGCGGGAGAAGAACCAACAGGGTAGTAGGTTTGATAGTTCCAGGCTAACGATCCCGAAGCCGCATTCAGGGCGTAAATGTTTCCGTCATCTGAGCCAACATAAAGTAATCCATTCGCAATGGCTGGAGAAGAGGAAACCGAATTCCCTGTTTGGTAGGCAAAAAGCGTATAATTTGTTTTAGGAGCTGCTGATAAAGAATTTCCACTGTGCTGTAAATCATGATGAAACACGGACCAATCATCTACCGAACCCAAAGAAACTTTTGCCAACCAAGCACTGGTACTGCCCGCATAAACATAATTAGAAGGAGTTGTCCCAGCCAAAACATAATTTTGGTCGCTGGTTTTAATTATGGCATTAATTGAAGCGCTAAAAGTTTGCGTCCACATTATGTTTCCATACGAGTCGGTGCGGTACAAAACGTTGTTTTGTGCTAAAAGAAAGCCACCGTCATTGGTTTGAACCAATGAAGATAAGTATCCATAAAATGTAAAAGAACTAGCGAATATGCCATTATAAGTTTGGGTCCACTGTAAATTTCCAGAAGAGTCAATCTTATCTAAAATGGTGTTTCCCGCTGCTGAATTGATACCTTCAAATGCGTAGCCGCCATCACTTGTTTGAATTAAAGATGTAACATCAAAACTTCCATAGTTCTTAATCCAAACTTGATTACCCGAAGGATCTGTTTTCATAACAAAAGAATTTCCCGCTAGGAGAAAGCCGCCATCACTGGTTTGTATTAAACAACTTACAATACCCAGATTTCCGTAGGTGTGACCCCAAATTTGATTATCAGAAAGATCAGTTTTATTTAAAAATGCGTAATCTGTAAATTGGGATTGCAATTCACCTCCCCAAGCAATGTTTCCATCATTAGTTTGAATAAAGTTAGTTAGAGATCTTTGAGTCTGGTATTGCATAAACCCGTCGTTCCAAGTTAAGTTCCCAAACGAATCTGTCTTTATGATACTCGATAAGTAGAGAGTTGGAAGTTCAGGTCCTACGCTTAAATCTGAAAAAACATAGCCACCATCACTTGTCTGAAGCAGAGAGTTAACCATGCAATCAAAACCTCCACCCCCATTTATTGTTTTATTCCAGATCAAATTACCATTTGAATCAGCCACAATGAGCAAAGGAGAACCTTGTTCTTCCTCTCGGGGCTGATAAAGTACGTTAGATACTCCAGCAATTGCATACCCTCCATTTGCAGTTTGCACAACACAAGTAGCAGTTGCATTAGGCAGTGAGTAAGTTTGGGTCCACTGAGTTACAACTGAGTCAGTTGCTTTTGTTCCCTGAAGGTTTAAGACCAAGAAAAGTGATGCAAGAATTAGGAGAATAAGCAAAATACTCGCTGCTTTATTCAAAACCGTGCCTTCTCAATAGCCATCAAGAGACATGGGGCTAATATAGTTTTGCAGCTCAACTTGACATCACAAACATTGTTTCAGTGCTTACACGACGAGATTCTACCCGAAATTTTTCCGGAAAATTTTTTTAACCGCCGAAGCCTTCGGGGCAGGTGGTGACCGCGGAATAACATTTCTACCTAATGGAACGTTGACATGCGATTGTCTGGATTTCTGCCCTGCCTTCGTGACAATAGGGGTTTGTTTGACCTGACAATGTACTTTGTTTTTTGGGCATCAAGGCCTTCCAAAATAAAGGGGTATAGAGGGAAAAGGCTTGCCGCCAAAAAGCTAATCATCAGAACATATTAAAAGCAATAAATGATTTCTGGCTTGATTTATCCTATGGCGCCCAATTCGCGAAAGGCCTTTGCCCTGTTGTATGGGCTAGAGTAGATTGATACTTTTCTGAAAAAGGGATTTTGCAGTTAGATTGCCCCTAATCCTCATGAGAGGAGTTCCAGGCTAACTGGCTTCCCTAACCTTTTACCTAGGCTTCTTATAAGATAGTTATCGGGATTTGAAGAGGGACGACTTCATTGTTTTTTATAGATCCATGTTTTGACCGCTTCTTGGACAGCTTTGGATAAGTCGCCTTTTTTGCCTCCGAACCTTTCTACTGTTTTTAATCTGAGTTGCTTTTCTAGTTCGTCTGAGATGTCTACATTGATGCGGCCCATTTTAGTCACTTGTTTTTGCTGGTTACATATTTTTGAAGTAAGCGAGCAGCCAATCTTTGCATTCAGTTTTTGTTTGTTTCATGTTTTATCCCTTCAATTCGCTTATTCACATTAACATATATGCGCATACACCCTTATAAGCCTATGTGTTTAAGTGCACAAAATACATGGGAATATTGCAGCGAACCAGAGAATACGACCACACCAAGATCTTCCAAAATCTGGGGGTATAGTAGGCGAAAGGTTTTCCGGGTTTTACCTTATCACCATCACATATAAAAAATATAAAATAAATTAGGGCTTGATTTATACTATACCGCTCAATCCGTGAAAGGCCTTAACAGTTACCCTTCCAGTGTGTCGCCTTCTTTTATTTCGAGAAGACACAAATTACTTCTGGGATTGTTGCTCTCAGGATGTTGAAGCCAGGCGCAATATGGTTTTGCATTTGAAATGTGGATTTCTTAGTGTTTTTATCAAATAATAATATTTATTTATATTTTTTAATCATTTGATTTATTATGTATATAAGCTTGCAACTACATAACATGTTGCATGGAGAAGCGTCCACTAACGCTGTAAATAGAAGTGCGTTGCTAAGAAAAGTGTACGCCAAAAAAAAGATAATTTATGAGACGAACAAAACTAGAAATGCACGTGGATATACTGAGGGTCTTGGCTCACTGGGGGCCATTAAAACTTACGCACGTCATGCACAAGGGTAATTTCAACAGCAGCATTCTTAGGGAGTATATTGACCTCTTGACCGAGCAGGGACTGGTTGAAAAGAAAATCCTGAAAAGAGACAGAATAGTCTACGCGATCACGCTACGCGGTTTTACAGTGCTTAAGCAGTTCAGAGAATTCACAGAAGGGTGCCCCATGATTGAAAAAGCAGGAAACCAAAAATCTCAGAACTTTTGACGCCGCTTGTTCTTTATGAGTCAACGTCAGGCTTGAGCATGGATGCATTGTACACCACGAGGACTTTTGGGGAATTAACAATTGGCTACGAAGGCCTTCCAAAAACTTAACGCCCATGGAAGAAAAGGTCTTACGGTTTTTTACCTTATCACCAGAACATATAAAAATCAAATAAATAAAATCAAACTCATCTACTCTATAGCCGTCAGTTTTCGGCAGGTCTTTGCGCTGGTGCCAAAATAGATTAAGCTTTTATCTCTTGATTCATCAATGTGTTGGCTGGGTTTAATCATGGAACTTGACGTGTGCATTAAAGGTAGGAGAAGCGTTAGAAGTTATACGGATGAGCCTGTTTCGAAGGAACAAGTTGAAGCTGTTCTGGAAGCTGGCGTTTGGGCTCCAACAGGCATGTGGAGGGAACCGTGGAGATTCATAGTTATCGAAAATAAAGAATTAATTAAGTACGTTTCTGATGAAGCCAAGGTTTTAGCCAAGGAAAAGTTCCCTTCTTACGCCAAGCACCTGTCTTCAGAAGCAGACGTAATCTGCTATAATGCGCCTGTGCTCATACTGGTATGTACAGAAAAAGACCAATTTACTGACAACAACTTAGCAGAGAGCGTTCTCGCGACGCAGAATATGTTTTTAAGGGCCTATGAGCTTGGGCTTGGAACCTGCTATATGGGCTTTGTTTCATTGCTAAAAAGTAAGCCAGATGTTCTCAAGAAGATTGGAGTCCCTGATAACTATGAAATGATGGTGCCATTGATCTTGGGTCACCCCAAAACAAAACAAGAATCGGGAAAGAGAAAAAAACCAAATATTTTCAAATGGATTCCATGATAACGGTTCGTCTGCATACAGTATACACTATATCGGTTTAGCCCGAAATGTCACCCTACAACCCATTCTTATGCTAAACCAATAATTGCGACTCCTTTGAGAAAAAGAGATGAACTGAAGTTAAATTGAGGTTAGACTTACTTCCACCATTTTTTACAAGAATAAACTAGAAAGTATAGTTTTTGGATTCATTCTTCTAAGAGACGTCTAACATATTTTTTCTTCCACTTATTTTTAAGGAAAAGGAATTGAGCTTTGAAAAATTAAGTTTTTCTTCTTGTTAAACGTTTGTAGAGCAAATGCTTTTCTGGAGGCACCATTAACTTTAATTACGCGTTGGGGTGCGATTAAAATCAAGAATTCTTGATTGCTCTTGTTTATGGAGACGTAGTTTGTTTTGTCAAAACGTGTTTTAGACATTGTAGATTCGTTAAGATTGAGAGTTATGCAGTTGACAGGGCACAGAGAGCGCGAAATTAACATCGACGTGTTTGCTAATCCTGAGAAGTATTTGGTCCGGTTGCCAATTGATAAACTCGTTGCAGACACAAAAGTCGATCCTGAAGCCATAGAGATGTACAAAAAGAAAATCAAAAACGGGGAGAAAATTGCACCCTTAATCGTTGTTAAACATCCTAAATTTGATATATACGCCGTTTTAGATGGTCATCACAGGTATTACGCACTTTTAGAATTAGGGAAGAAAGAAGCTGATTGCGCACTGGCCGGAGATTTCTCTAGCCTAATGTTTTTCATGACTGAGCATGGTTATTTTCAACCAAAACCGGAAACCAAGGAAGAAAATCAAAAAAAGATTATCCATTTGCACGAAAATGCTCAAGATTTTCTTCAAAATTTTTTGAAAGACCCCCACAAAGCAAAGCCGCCCGAATAGTAAAATACAAATTGGGTCTTTTTAAACGGAAATTGGATCTATAGTCAAGCTTGTAGCGACCAGAAAACAAGAAAAAAGGAGCAAGCTATCTGCTTAATAATTGCTGAAGTATTTTGTTTTCTTGAAACATATTGCGGCTGATCTAGATTTTTCTTTTGGCTTTGCCAACGTCTTCTTGGATTTTTCCTTTAACTTTTTCAGCTTCGCCTTTAATTATTTGACCAGTGTTGCCAGTAACTTTGCCCGCGCCTACGCGGATCTTGCCTTCTTCCTTTCTTGATCTTACCTTTAACTTCATCTTTACTCACAAAATTTCACTACAGATAGTGTCTCTTCGAATTTTATTAAACGTGTGACTGTTATTAGACACTAACAAATTATAAGCCATTGCTTTAAGGGCCTATTGGGTTATAATAATTGAAACACTTGTTTTGTCAAGAACTGTCAGCACCTTTGTAACTGTCGAAACCCAACAACAAACGGATATAGATTAGCCTCACGAAGGTTAAGTGTACCAAGGGATTAAGAATGAGTAAAACTCTTACAAAACCAGATACTTCAAAAAGCCTGTCCGCAGTGTCACCGGAGAACGCCTTTTATTTTTGCACTGAAGAAGGAGTTTACACAGGAATTTCTGCAATCAGCCTTAAAGATTTTGCAGACAAATTAGACGGCATAGATGAGAGCTCTATTCTGTTTCATTATCCACGGGGCGATTTCCAAGCTTGGATAAGAGACTCCGTTGGAGACCGTGAATTAGCCGATAAAATGTGTTTTATTCAACGGGGTATTTCGGGAAAGCAGCTTAGGCAAGAACTGTTAAAGATGGTGCAAACGAGAATAAGTGAACTTAAAGCTCCAAAACAAGACGTATTTCCTTCCAGCCAATGTAATAAAGATGGGTTATGTCTGTCTTAATACAAACATTTATGCAATGTGTTAGGCGTTATCATAATACTTTTCCGGTTACTTTCAGGACGAAGAGTATAACAAACGTCAAACAGCAATCAAAAACTCTGCAAGCAGCACAAGTATATTGTGACCGTTGATTTTCTTAGTGGAGGTGAATTATTGTCAAAAATTAATCCAGGTTCAAACTTTAATGAAGATAATGACACTCGAACCGCTCGTCCAGGCGGCATGCAAGATACAAATATCATAGAACCTAAAATGGACAACAATAGTAAACTACACTGCCCACTATGCGACGGAATTTTTAGTTCAAGAGAAGATTACATTAGCCACTTTTTATCTAAGCATCAGTCCGCCGAGCTTAACTGCGACAAAAAAGGCTGCACCTCAGAATAAACCAAACTCTGATCCAACACAAAAAACCAAAAGTTTTTCTTGTGTTTTTTTAGTCAAACAAACGCTTTGAATACTGGTTTGATGCAGTCGACGTTGTCTTTGCGGTAGTCAGCGATGGGTTTTGTGGTCTGGAGCAAGTTTTTTCATGAGCCACATTACCTCAATGTTGAGGTGGCATTCTCGCTCAAGTTTCCTTTTGGATCTTATCTGATTGAGGTAGCCGTAAACGTAGAGCTTGAGCAAATCTGAAGGCTCATACGATGGTCTCCCCGTATCGCATGTGATGGAGTGTTTGAAGCCGAGTTTCTCTATGTTGAGGCTGTCGATGAAAGCGTCGATGAATCTGACCGGGTTCTTTGCATCAACGTATTTGTCGAGGGTGTCTGGAAAGAGTACGGTTTGGTCTCTGTGGGTTCCGCCAACGTGCTCGCTCATTGCTGTTCTCTCCCTTCTGCAGGTTCGTCTACTATGACTAGGTAGACTGTTTTTCCGAGGTATTCTTTGGGGCAGGTGACTTTTGCTCCTGTTCCATACGCTGTCACTTTTCTCTTCAAGAAGCCGATGATTCCGGTGACTTTGATTTCTGTTGCTGGCTCAAAAACTATTTTCTTAGGCATATATAGCTAATAGCATTCAATTATACATATAAAACTATCATTCCCTCGAAAACCCAACATAGTTTTCACACAGTCTGTAAAGAGTTCGGAACAATTAATGAGGCCGCTGGGATTTGAACCTGACGCCGCAGCGTGCCATCACCCGCAAACTCTCTTTTTTATGAAGAACAACCTGCGAGCCCCCTTTTTCGCTCAAAACTTTACGCTTTGTATGCCCAGCAAGATTTTAGCTGAGTTTGACGACCCTCCCCATTACCTTCACAGGCAGAGAAACGTGTTTTGGGCAGTTTAAGTTGTGAGCCAAGCAGTGTGCGTCTTTTTATCCATTTTTTGGATTCAGATTTGAAGTTAATAAACTTCAAAAGGTCAAAAGCCCTATTTTAATAAAGAGTTTCAATTATCACAGGACGGAAAATTTATGGGCGAAACCGCGCATGTAGAGCAAAGCATCGCAGGCAAGAAGTCTTCAGGAAACACTGTAGACGTAAACCAGAATGCTGAGTATGAGCTTTATCTTAAATGTATTCAAACTCCAGTCATTGCTATCGACTCAGAGTTTAATGTTATTTACATGAATCAGTTCGGTAGAAAATTAATTGGGGTAAAGAAAGACGCACTTAAAGGTAAAAAGTGCTATGAACTTTTTAAAACCGACGATTGCCACACCGAAAAATGTGCTTGTGCCCGTACCATGAAAACAGGAAAAACAGAAACATCAATTACTACTGCAAGATTTGGAGGTGGTGCTTTACCCATCCAATATACTGGCGCTCCGATATATAACGAACAAATGACCCATGTGATAGGCGCCGTTGAGGTTGTCACCGATATAACCAAAATAAAAGATGTTATATCCAAAGCCACCGAAGCCTCAAAAAAGATCATGGCAATCGCGGATGAAGTCCACAGTCAATGTTTCAAAGTAGAAGAAATGGGCAAACAGGCTGCTCAAGTGGCTGCTCAAATGTCAGCCGGCATGAATCAAGTCAGCACAGCTTCTCAACAAGTGGCAACTGGAGCTCAAAAACTTGCAGAACTATCTCAATCAACTGCTAGACAAACTGAATCTTTAAAGAAAGTCATGGACGCAGCTGGAACTGTTGCCAGAGAAACTTCGACAATAGCTGAAGAGGCATCACAAAGAGCTATGGACGCTAATGTGAAGGGTCAAAAAGGAATAGTTGCCATTGACAGCATAAAGAATGATATAACAAAAGTTGCCGAAGCAGTAGGCAATATGGTTGTATCAATCGATAAAGTCGGATCACTCGCTGCCTCTGTAGCCGATATTGCCAGTCAAAAAACATGTTAGCCCTAAACGCAGCTATTGAAGCCGCAAGAGCAGGCGAAGCAGGACGAGGCTTTGCAGTAGTCGCGGATGCAGTTAAGGGCCTCGCTGGGCAGTCGAAGGAAGCAGCCGGTGGAGCGATCACTCTGGTGAAGGGAATAAAAGAGTCTGGAACACAAACCAGCAGCATAACGGCACAGTCCAAAAAAGGTGCTGAAGAAAGTTCGACTGTGGTTCAAGAAGCAATCCGAGAAACAGAAGGAATCTCAAAGATAATGGATAATACGAATGAAAAAGTCCGCAAGCTCACAAACAATGTTGAACAAGGACTTCGCACGCTCGAAGAAGTGGTCAAAGCAATAGAAGAAGTCTCAAGCATAGCGCAAGAAAGTTCATCGGCATCAGAAGAAACAAGCTCAGCAATTGAAGAACAAACAGCCTCCTCAGAAGAGTTGAGTGAAATCGCCAAAAACATTCAAGGCGCAGCTGCTGAGGTGTCCAAGGCAGCCGAGAAAGCGAAAAGAGAAGCAGGACTGCTGATCCAGCAACTCACTGCAAACAGCTAAAAAATAGAAAACTGAACCATCTCCATAGTAGTTTCTTTTTTTTAGTCGCGCCAGTCGACATAAAAAGAATCTGGAACCAGCTTTAGTTAATTTTTGGCGCGCTGGTTTGTCCCTAATTAATTAGTCTATTTTGGTTTCGTATCAAATGAGTTACGTCTAGGCTTAGATTATGAGTCCATTGGGGACAAGATGAACAAGAGAACGGTATAACTCTCTTTAGAAACACGAGATCCGTTGGACAACCAGAAAGGATACTCTGACGTCGAAGCTAGAGTTGGCGGAGCAGACAGAACCTTAAAAGAAGCTTCATTAATCTTCGCTAGATATACTTCCGAGCCCTACCAAAAGTTGAAGCAGACGGAAAAAGTGTGGGCGTAGTTTCCTACAAAGATGTAATGAACCTAAAACACCTGTTTTTTGAGTAAACTTCGAGCGCGCGTTTTAGGGCACTGCTAAAGAAGTTCTGGTGTATCTTTTGCACTTCGTGCTCATCGAAGAAATATGAGCTCGGTCTAAGCTTTTTTAGTTAAAATGTGGCATAATTGAGGTTGGTGAGGCCGCTGGGTTTCAGTCGTGCACACGTTAAAAGGTACCACATCTTTAGCCTAATTTTACGTAACCTCCTTGCGGATAAGCTGTTTAAGTTGCTCAGCAAGTAATGACAGCTGATGATTCTGTTTCTCATCTAAAGTTTCAGTGATGTTTCCCTCGAATAATGCGTCTTTAGTCAGTATTTCTTCAGGATTTCCGCCCCATGCTCGTATGATCTCCTTTAGTTGCTCAATACGGTTTACTTCGGTTTTTGATCTGATGGATATCCCAGAGGTTGCGTAAAGATTTCTTAAGGTCTCAATTCCTAAGCTCTGTACGTCTGTGTATGTGTCGATAGTGTGTCCCATCATGTACTCGACTAGTTCGGGGTCTATCTTTGCGATGCTCATTTGGCTTCGGAAGAATTTGCGTAGGCTGTGAACTCTTACGCTATACATCCAGCTGTTAGGTAGTTTCTTTGCGATTTTTTCGCCGACTGCAAGTTCGTGTATTATGTCTCGTATTGCTTTTTCGCTAACGCCTAAGACCTTGTTTGCTGTGCGGCTGTTGCGGATAAGTGGGGATTCGTCTGTTAGCTGCTCGGGTGGGAAATACCTGTTGCCTCGTCGTCTTTCTTCGATGTAGCTTCTTAGCAAACTGCAGGCTTCAGCGCTAAGGAACGTGTCGTAGTCGTGGTATTTGCCCTTGGTTATTTCTGCTTCTACATGAATATGGATAGGTATGCGATTTGATTCTAAGTCTTCGCGAACGTGGCGGTATTTGAGTTTTACAAAGGTTCCTATGCGGAATCCGCCTGTAGCTATGGCTGCGATGATGAAGGCTTCTCGGGTGGCGGAATCGTCAAGCATTGTGGCTATTTCTTGGGGTTTTGGCGCTCTGTCTTTGTAGGTTACTTTGCGTTTTAATGGTTCGTCGAGTTCGACTTTTTTGACTCCGTTTGCTCGGTAAAAGGTTTTTACTGCTTTAATGCAGTTGCATACCGCGTTGGGTTTTAGACCTGCATCTTGAAGTTCTGCTAGGTAATCGAGTAGAAAGCCGCAGTGAGCTTGGACGCGTTGCTGGTCGGGTATGGCGCCGGCGGGTTTGACGTCTGCTATTATTGTGTCTGGACTGTGTCCTAGCCATTCAGCGTATTTTTTGAGTTTTGTTGAATACATTAGACAGCTGGCTTTTGAGGCTGAGCAGTGGCGCAGGAAATGTCTTGCCATTTTTTGCATGCTTTGGTATTCGAAAATGTAAGGGATTATGCCAGGTTGTTGTTCGATGCAGCTGCGTATGATGTAGTCGATGAGTCCTTTCTCTTGGGCTGCTAAGATTTTGTCGAGTTTTATGGTTACTGGTTTTCGTAGACGGTATCCGTTCAAACTTTTTTCGATGGCAACGGTTTCGCCTTGGATTATCAGCGGTAGGTTGAGACTTTTTAGTTCTTCGACGGAAAGTTTATGTGTCCGGGTTATTGGGGAGGCTACGGTAGCTTTCGCTATAGATATGGTCAAAGTTGTTTTTTCTCCTTCTTTGTTTTTCCCGGAGTCTCTGTGGCTCCGTGAGTTTTTCGCTCCGTTGGTCGGAACGCATACTCATCTTTACCTGTAGGCTTTGAGGAATTTAAAACCCAATTTGGATTTTCATGTGAAAATCTTACCTCTGCGCTTAATGATTCCAGCATGAGTATGTCTGATTTTAGCAAAACCAATCCGGATGCTTTTGCGTCGCCTCCTCTAAGTGTTGGAGGATCCGCATCTCTATCCCAGGAAAAAACGATGTACTCTTCGCAGTCATAGATCAACCAGCCAACAGCTTCCCTTTTTTGAGGTTTCATCGCTAAAGCTGAAGTCCGATTATACATAACATGATCGAGATATTGCACAAAAATTAGGTTTTTTAGGGGTTGGGGTGAGTGTAGGGGGCTGGTGTTTGCAAAACCTTGGGCAGGTTC
>PLSP01000038.1 GCA_003165195.1 Candidatus Bathyarchaeota archaeon
ATGTCATCACTGATAAAGATGGGATTCGGTGGGAAAGCGTACTTTTTCGCCCAAGAACTTTGGCCGTCAGGACAATATATTAAGCCTTTTTTTTCCCAGTTCATATTTTATGCCTCGTGAACTTTTGAGGATTCATAGCTACTTTTCTCAAGAGCGCGTGCAGGATTACCCACGTAAACCTTTCCTTTTTCACAATCTTTTATAACTACTGCACCTGCACCAATAACGCAATCATTGGCGATCGTTAAGTTGTTAGCTACACTACTGTTCACGCCCAAAAAACAATTCTTACCGATTTGTACAAAACCGGAAATAACCACATGTGACGAAATAAAACAATTATCTTTTATTTCCGAGTGATGCCCGACATGGTTCCCACTCCAAAGAATAACGTTATCACCAATTTTTGCAAACGGCTGAATAACATTTGCTTCAAAAATAAAACAATTCTCTCCAACTTTAACGTTTTTCCACACAAATGCCTTTGAACTGATATAGCTGGCGAGCTGGAAAGCCTTCGCTTTAGCTTCAGCGCATAACCTTGTTCTTACTGAATTCAATTTAGCGTAAGTCAGAGCGACGAAGACTTTGTGTTCCTTTGGATCGAAATGCGTTTCTAAATCTTCGAAAGGTATGATAGGCAGTCCAAACAACTCATTTCTCTTGATATATGCTCTTTCCACGCTAAAAGCGACCACTTCATAGTTGGAATCAAAAGTAAAATATTCGTAAGCGATCTCTGCAAAAGCACTGTCTCCAATTATTATCAATTTATTTTTGCCCATTCGTTATGGTTCCTTTGTTATGGCTTCTTTACGAGGATATCCTCTCGTCTACTTGCTATCGGCAGTTGCTCGTTTTGCGGCAACAAATAAGTGTCGAAACCGAAATTCCGATATCTTTGCATAATGCCAAATACAACCCCATCATCAATTTTTAGATCTTCCACAACCATAAAATCGACTTTCGGTATTTCATCAGTTCCAGTAAATTTTTGGTGACAGGCAATCCCAGATTTTGATGAAAAAAACCTTTTACGTTTTGAAATATTTGGGATGTCTCCAATAAGCATCTCGCCGCCATCTTTCAATAGTTCGCTAGCCCTATCCAAGAATACGAAAAGCGACGCGTCGAGAAAAACATGTTGTAGAACGCTATAAATTAGAATAGAATCTACCTTGCCGGAATATTTCTCGAATAATGCTTGGCAATCAGGAAACCGGCATGGAAATTTTTCTATGAATGGATTATCAGGTAAAAGAGAAAGCATTTCACTTGAATCCACCAATAACAAACTAGAACTATTTTGTTGACAATGTTCGATGATTTTGGAGGCTAATTCGCTACAACCGCAACCAATATCAAGAATCACCTGGTTGCTTTCTCTAAAACCTCTTAATTTTGACTTGATATCATTAAATATCAATTGCTCGAAACCCTTTCTGTAAGAATCAGGAAAACCAATTTTTTCTATTGGGCTTAATTTCTCGTTTTTTGCTCGCCTTTGGAAATCCTCAAAAGTCAAAAACTCATAGTTTTTAAAGTCCTTATTTTTTTTCCCTTTGCTCAATCCCTTCACCNNGTTATTTTTTCTTATGCTTGAGAGTTTCTTTTTTGAAGACTTCATAATCTCGTATGTAATCGTTCTCGTCGAAGAACTGTGACGTCAAAGAAAGCGCAATTGAGTTTGAGGAGAAATTTTCGAGTTCTCGCCATATACCAGGAGAAATGTATAGTCCATAAAAAGGTCTGTTTAAGAAAAATGACTTCCTGCATTCACCGTCGTCTAGCACGACTTCAAAGCTTCCACTCAAAGCTACTATAACTTGTTGGCAGGTTTTATGAACATGCCCTCCTCTAGTTGCTCCGCTTGGTACATCGTAAAGATAATATATTCTTTTAATTTCAAATGGAACGTTAATGGTTTCTTCTATGACGGATAAATTTCCTCTAGTATCAGTTATTTTCGGAAAGTCGATTAATTTGCAATCGGAAATCTTGGACACCGTTTACCATCCAATCCAATATTATTTACGAAAGTATATAAGCGAATACCTAATAAATGCAAAACTCGCAATTTTAGATCAGTGTCGTGTATTTTCTGGATCTAAAATCAACATTGGGTCTTGCTTTTTGCGAAAATTCTTTTAATATTTGGTTGCTAAATTAATCCATTTTTAAATAAAAAATTATCCGATTTTTTTCGCATGCTTTGAACAATTCTCCGTTTGTTTATAATGTCATTTAAATGGACAATATTCCAGTTTATGGCATTTATGATTGCTTTAGCTGACTTATCGTCGTGATGAGCGAAAGTATTAGCAGAATGAATAACTAAAATGGAAATATTGATTGGAATAAACCTGAAAGCGTTCGCCGCCGAATAGTTTTTTATCATTGAAGTTAATCTATTCCTGCAGAAGAGATACACGTTTTTGTCATTTGCAATTGTTGACCTTCTAGTTCCCCTACCTTTATGGAAAACTTCGGCTTTTGGTATAAATACAATTTTATACCCTCTTTCAAGTATCCTCCAGCATAAGTCGGTCTCTTCGAAGGTCAAGAAATAATCAGAATCAAAACCTTTTACTTCATTAAAAACATCGCTTCTAACAATAAAAGCCGCGCCGGTAGCGCCGAATATTTCATCGACATTATCATACTGACCTAAATCTACCTCGTTTTCGCCTCTGATATGTGCTATCCCAAAATAATCAATATAATGACCGGCACTTTCAAGCGTTTTTCTATCATCCAGCTGCAGTAATTTACACTGGGCTGCGGCGATGTTACGGTCAGAAGAAAATACTTTTGATATTTCAAGTAACCACGAAGGATCAACTTCGGTATCGTTATTCAAGAACACCAAATACTTTCCCTTAGCATATTTTACGCCTATATTGTTACCCTCAGCAAACCCGAGATTTTTCCCGTTGAGAATAACTCTTAGCCTTTGATTAGCCCCAAACATTGATTCCACTATTCTTACACTATCATCTGTTGAATTATTGTCAACGAAAATTACCTCATAATTTGAATAGTTCGATGCGAACACAGAAGTCAAGCATTTTCCGTTATAATCTTTCCCGTTATAATTCAGAATTATAACCGATATTAGCGTAGACTCGCTATTAGACAAAAAAAGTCACCATCAATTCAACCGTCTTTTTTTCTAAGAATAATGGATCTTTTGATTTTTTGTGCGAATCTTTTTGGCAACAAAGCACTTAATACAAACAAACTCGCCAACAGTAGACTTGCAATTTCCCATATAGAGAGAGTAAAGTTATAGGACGCTTGTTGACTAAACACTATTTCAACAGTGTATGAACCCGTTTCATTAACGTAGAAACCGTTATCCCACCCGTTGGCTTCAAAATGAGTTAAATCCTGCCTTACACCATTTTCGTCTACTGCATACGCAGTCCAACCTGGGTCATAATTTTGTCCTAAAACCAAACTAACCGGATATTCTGAAGTCACAGAAACAGCGTATTCTGAAGGATAATAATATGGACTCATGCCTGTAACACGAATTGTTGCCGAGCTCGGTTCTAAAGTGAGATTTGACGGTGTTGGTTGACTTAATTCAGACACTGTTGCGTTATAAGAAGTAATCATCGGAATGAAATCCTGATTTTCAAACACTACATAATCTGAAGTTTCATTAACGACCGTTAAGTCATCTTGTTTACTAAGCACTTGTATGAAGTCGGCTGGACTACCAATGATGAATTGAGGAATTGGCCCGTAATACCAAATACCTATGGGCATTGTTTGATTGATTGATTTAAGAACTACAAGATATTTTATGGAAAGTGCCCCAAGCTGTTTGCCTAAGTTTGTTTTGGTGTTGTTTTGCATTTCTCCAACTATGTTGGTAATGTAGGTAAAGAGGTAACCCGATTGGTTTATTGGAGGAAATAGGTTATCAGACGGGTCAAATACGCCTAAAGCTTGCTTAATATAGTCATCAGTTGGAAGCCACATAACTCGGAAATAACCATCTGTGTCACGCATCGCATTAAACATATTTCCTAATTGCAAGAGGTATGAAGGCACGTAGTTTGGTTCATTATGAGGACCACCCTGAGTAGAAAGATTGATTTGAGGAGCAACAGTGCTTCCGACATTGAGCAACACGAAGTTGTCGCTTAAAACAATAGACAATGAAACAAGAATAATCAACAACAAAGCTGCTACCGATTTGAAAGGAAGTTTTCTTAATGATGAACGTACAGAACCCACTTTTATGTTAGAAAGAGAGCTAAGTTTTGCCCATTGCCAAATTTCATCTAACCCTAGAGCAATTAATATGCATAAACATGGAACTAAAATAAAGAACCATTTCGGGGGTTCAACAAATGCTTGGAGAAAAAAGAATTTATAATATAATGATGTAGCGCCAGCGGCGTTATATGTGACTATCCAGATTATTGAAGTACAAAGTAGAATCGTAATCATTAATGGGAAAGCCACTAATTTCTTCAGTTTTTCCTTGGAAAATAAGGGTACCAAAATTACCAGCGGTATAAGAAGGCCGACGTATTCAGCTAAATTTGTTGGAGAGGGCGACGTTAGTGATAATAAGGGCGAAACAATACTCGGAAACGTCTGTTTATACCAAACACTATCAAGCACAAAGGCTGGTGGAGGAACACCACTATGTGCCTTTCCAGAAAAACTGGAAATAGCTACATTAAAAAAATATTGCAAAGTGGCACTTAACGGAAGTGTGAGAACAACAAAAACCACAAAAGATGCAATTAAAGCTATAACTAGCCCAAGAATGTAACGAAGTGAACCTTCCCTTTTAGATAGTCTCACTACAAAAAGAGCAATTACCAAGGGAAACACTATGAGGGCAACTTGAATAGACGCTTCAATATTAATAAGCGATGCGAGAACCATCGAAAAACTTAACCCTAAAACATTAAAAAGTAGTTTACTTTTGTTTGTAAAAAGTCTAAAAGCAAAAAGCAAAATCACTGGTATTGCCGCGTAAGTATACATTAAGGAGGTCGCGCTTAAGCCGCCTAGTACAAGAAAGTTTACTCCATAAAAAATGGAAGCCAACGTTCGCACAACAGTCGATTTGACGAGTTTAGTGTTGGCTAAAAACAAATACATTGTAATTGAGGACAAAAACATAGGTGCAAATGCAATAAATCTTTGAGAGAATGCAGGATTATTAAATAAACTCAAAAATAGGTACATTATCACCGTTATTAATGGAGTAGTGCCGTAGGCTCCAAAGTTTTGCGAGTGCCAAGTTGAGACGAAAAAATCTAAATTTTGTCGTGTTCCCAGTTGCGGCACAGTAATGTCCGTTAACACTAATACGTTAGAATTGGAAAATAGCAACTGTGCATATAAAGGAAGGTAAAAAGCAATTATGACAACGATTGGAAGTATACTTACCAATCTACTTTTTAACTGGAAACTTAACAAAGTGCACCCTGCGACTTCATTTGCCAATAGGTTGTTTAGAACCTATTAATTCTTTCCTTTTTCGACGCTTTCTTCGGGCTATTCTTTTATTGGCAAATACGTCATGGTTCAGAGGAAAAAGATTTTTGAAAATCAATATCAGGATAGCACTTAAGATCTAACATTACGGGAAAGGCAAATTTATGTAGTGCCACTTTTACGGGAGACATCCTCTATTGTAAACTTTGAATAAGTGAGAGCTCTCTTGCAGCAATTTCATCCCAACTGTATTTTGAAGCCATTTCTAATGCATCCTTGCTAACCTTAGCCCTAAATTCAGAATCGTCCAACAGCTTCAAAATGTTTTTCGCCATCTCACCTATGTTTCCCATGGGTGCTATAAGCATACCTTGACTGAAAATTTTTTCATAAACTGGCAGATTCCAAGCTGCAACAGGCAGTCCACAAGCCATTGCCTCCAATATCGCAATTCCAAAGCCCTCTTCGTGACTTGGAAAAACAAAAACAGTACTCGATTTAATTATTCCAAATGCTTCATCAGAATCAAGATATCCCAAAACGTCAACATTATCGTTTAAACCCTCTTTTTCAATTTCCTTCTTTAGGACTTGCTTTGTTCGCTGATCACCGACCCCGATTATCCCCAATTTTAATGGCTTGTATTTGCACAGGATCTTCCAGATCTTAACCAAATCAAAAATTCCTTTTGAAGCATGCAACCGACCAATAAAGACTCCATCATATCTTTTTTCGTTGTCAGGGGATATTTTTTCAAAATACCTTAGGTCTATCCCGTTTAAGTTAATTTTGATTCTATTGGGAGAAAAACCAATTTCCGTTAGGTTCTCTTTAACGGTAAGACTTACAGTAATAATTAAGTCAGCATATCGCTTAATTATAAAGAAACTTAACCTCTGAGCGTAATGAGAAATTAGGTTTGTGAAACGCGATCCCTCTCTTTTAGCAGGTATCACATGATGAATTACTTGGACCCATACCGCATCGTTATTTTTCCTTTTAAGTAGAAAAGCAGGAAGAACATCAGGTAAGAAATCAGCGGTAGAGTAAAGGATTGCCCGATTGCTTTCAATTTCCAAAAATAAAACACGAAGAATACGCATAAAAAAGGTGGAAATAATATTTTTAAAAGAAGATTCGCGGGTTGTTACAATGAATTTGGCGTTAAATCTTGGTTCGCAAAAACGTTGACCCAATAAAGGAGTGATAACGATTTTGTCCACGTTTTGAATGCGTGCGAATATTTCAACAAACCGTACATCCCCTCCACTTATCCCCTTGAATGAATTAAATAAACAAATAATTCTTTTGCGGGGGCGGTTTGACTTAGTCATAACAATGTCTCAACAGCCCGGATTGCGTTACTCGTTTTTTTCAAAGTCCTTTACATGTCCAAGGACTCTTAAAATACCTCTTGCAGAGTATTCAATATCTTTCAAAGACCGCGTACGAACAAGTTGTTTAAGCATATACTTCGGTGAGAGGTAAACTTTGTAAATTTCATCGCAAATCTTAGTCACTTCTTCAGGTGACATGTCGGTTGTGGTGAGAACTGGTTCTCGCATATCGAAACGGTCATAATCCGTTGGATCAATCCTAAACCACCCATTTTTCAGTGCTTCTGAATAAAGCTTGCTTCCAGGATATGGAATAACAACGGTAGATTGAAGTGTGGCAGCCCAGCCTTTCCCCATTAATGTCTTCGCAAGATCTAGAGTTGCAAGTGCATCCGCCCGTGTCTCCCATGGATAACCAACCATAATCGTTACGTGCAGCTCCAACCCTGATTCGTGAGCCATTCGAGAACCATCAAGGATTCCATTGACTGTAGTGCCTTTATTTAAACGGTTAAGAGTGGATTGACTACTTGACTCGACGCCAAATAGAATCATGCGGAAACCTGCTTTCTTCATTAATTGATAATCATTTCGAGTTAAAGCCCCAAACCGCATGTTACAACTGAACTGAATTTTCTTATTATACCCACGATCTATCATTAAATTTGCAAATTTTTTCAGCCACTCACCGGCTGGAAAACAACCGGTATCATCAAACACAGACTTAACTTTGTACTTTTCAATCAGCAAACCAATTTCGTCAATTAATAGTTCAGGCTTTCTCACTCTAAAAGAAGGGTACAAGGTGGGCCAAGAGCAAAAGGTGCACCCTCCGTCTTTTCTCCACCAGCAATCTCTACCAGACATTGTATAAGTTCCAGGAGTAACTCTAAAGTTACCGTTAAGCTCACTGTAAAGCCGCCACATTGTCAAATCACGATCAATAAAGGGTAAACTATCTAAATCGTGATTCAACTGAAATTTGCCAGTGTTCTTAATTGCATCGTTTTCACGATACCAAATTCCAGACTCCAGACGTTCGCTCTTTCCGCCCAAAAAATTAACCAGATTGAGTAATAGAAAATCGTAGTCTCCGCCTGTCAAAACAAAATCAACTTTACTTTGCTTCATGGATTCTTCAGGTAAAGCCGTAACATGATCTCCGACCAAAACAACTTTTGAGTTTGGCATCGCTTCTTTTAGATCATTTACAATGGACCAGTGCTTTTTCACAACGGGTGTTTTTGTCTCAATCATAATGACGTCAGGAGCTTTTCCCTCAATCTCATTTAGCCATTTACTGTATGTTTTCTGTTCAGCAATTGCATCATCCCAAACAACATCGTAGCCAGCCTCTTTGAGCAAGGTAGCGGCGTATGCCGGAACCACTGGGTAGATGTATGTAGCTCTGTGAAAGTATTGAAATTGCCGATTCTGACTCAGCAAGGGTACTCCTTTTCCCGAATCTATTGGTGGATACGAAATAGCGATTTTCATCTTTTCAGATCACTCTTAGTTAAACCGTAAATGAATGTTACACCGTAAATAATGTGAGTGACGATTATGCCCGCCCAGACTACCAAGGTTAATCGCACTTTTTTAACCTCGATTATTGCAGCGACGAGGGTTAAAGCAAGATAGGCTATTACCCCGGCAAGCAAAATGTAACCAAAAAATGGGAAAAGAAATGTCAGTACCAAACCTATTAAAAAAGATAAAACTAGAAGGGATGGAAAGAAGTAAGTCGGTTTTAAAGAGTTTTCTTGAGACTTTCTAATTGAGAATCCGCGGTATATACCAAATCTTGACACCTGCTTTAGGTGTGGTCTAAAAAGAGGCCGTCGATGGTGATACACAATTAAATTTGAGGACTCAATTAGTTTTTTTCCAAGCTTTCTAATTGCTAAGCACATCAGCCCGTCTTCTCCTGGCCAGTATTTCTCATTCCAACCGCCAGCCTGCTCCACTACTGATTTCCATGCAAGAAAATTGCATGAATGAATTTCTTNNAGCATTGTCTTGTCCTGATGTTTTATATCTGATTGAAAAATTTCCAGCCATAAAGGAGGACAAAACATAACCACTAGCTTTTTGCATGAAGGAATCCGATTCTGGAGTTAATCCAGGCCCTCCTACACCTCCAACGTCTGGATCATCTAGAAATTCAACGGCGTTTCTTAACCAATCAGGTCTAGGAAAGGCGTCATTGTCTATGAATGCGCAAAGATCTCCTTCTGAATTTTTGACGCCAATATTTCGTTTCATTCCTGGCGAGACTGAACCAGTCACTATAGTTTTTACGCCTGAAATCAATTCTTTTGAGTTATCCGGCAGCAAGATGATTTCATATTTTTCGTATTCAAGTTCTTTACAGTGAGTGATGCACTCTAATGTATAATCATCCACGTCTTTGCACGGAATTATAATTGAAACCGAGGGGTTTTTCAGCATTGGTATCGGTTATCCTATTTTACTCCAACGACTGGTTGTGTCAACCAAATCAATCGGCAAAGAGGCAGCCGGTGAACACCCAAAGCAGCATTCTACTATAAATGCGTAATCCTGATTTTTCCTATGAAGCGTCCTGCTTTTTAACGTGGTAATCATATTTAACAACGCAGAATCTCTATAATTAAAAGCTAAATTTAACATTTATGTGAATGCACCCTAAAAAAAACTATAATCCCAGGTCAAACCCTGATTTTTAGATGGAGTTTGAGCTTCCAGCAAGTTTAAGGTTGCATCCTTCAAGCTTTAAAAATACATCTTTACAGTTTTGACCAATGGATAAATACGTCGGCGAATTTTTTGAATATTCTAGAGTCAAGGCAACTCTTTATGGGACTATAATGGAGCCTTAATCGGGTTAGGGAGAAAACCATAACAATAGTCTGCTTCGCCAGTCTCCCGGACAATTTGCTGCCTTCCTTTTCAATCCAGTTTATTCCAACTTCTTTCACTTTAAAGCCCTTTCTTGAAGCTGCATAAATCAGATTTACGTCGAAAACAAAATCAGTTNNCCTCCGTTTATGCCGTCAACTAAATCTTTAGTAAACAGCTTCAGGCCACATTGGGTATCTTTAATGTCGCGAAGTCGCCAGAACATCAATTTTGTCAAGACATTAAACGACCTGCTGAACAGGAAGCGTTTCAGAGGTCTTCTAATGGGCAAAACGGAATTTTTCATATATCGTGAACCTATTACTAAATCGTATTGGTCGGTTAATTCCATTAGTTTATTTAATTCAGCTATTGGGATTGAACCGTCTGCGTCAATAAAGGCGATAAAATCACCTTTAGCATATTTCAAAGCTTCGATGATGNNCCTGATTGCGCCGCCTTTCCCTAATCTATTGGGAATGACGATTGCTGTGATTCCAAGGCGATCTTTTATTAAAGCTCTGACAGTTTCAGGGGTTCCATCTTTGCACCCATCCATTATTATTAATAATTCGTAATTTTTCCAATAACGGAGCTGAAAATCAAGAGTAAACATTAGATTCTTGAGTGTAGACTCAATTCTGCCTACCTCATTATAAGCAGGAATAACCAGTGAAAACTGTGGTCGTTCATCTAAGATTATTGCCTCCTCCTCCGCCATAGTTTCTAACATTTTAGTCGTTTCCTCTATAGTGCTTTCGGTATTTTATAGAGCTTACTAATTGTAACGTGACTCCTATAACTAAAGAGTAAAACGCATAAGCTGCAACTGTGTTGGCCAAGAGAGACAAGCCAAAATACAAGCTAACTTCTACGCTCAACAGGAGTAGGGCAAACACGGCTATAAATGGCAAACCCCAATTTTCTTTGATGCCACCGCCAAGTTTAGCGATGATTGAACTGGATTGACACCCAGACATTTGAAGATTCACTTTGTTTTATTGCCCCCTCTTAATGTTAGAAAATGAAGATTTAACACTTACGATAATTCCTTTTGAAAAAGCTATTGCGTTTTTTCGCAAAACTTTGAACGATACATGCAAACAAATACAATTAAATCTCAGAGGTATCGCCCATCTTTAATCATAGAAAAATAACAATTGAAACGTCGCTTAATTTCTAATATCATAGGTGTAACTCTCATGAAACCATATTTATAAATTGTGGATTTATAGTAAACAATAATTTGATTAGTCATGAGAGCTAACTCTTCGATTCTTAACTTAAAAGCGCTTACCAATGGTCGCTTTTCAATATCTGGATTCCTTTTTACACCAGACCTACGATTCTGCAGCTGTTAATTTGGAACATAGCGGTAAATAGCAATTTCTCCACTTTGATATATTTCATGAAAGACCGAAGACAAAGTCGGCTGCCCTTCCCACCCTTTCCCATTTATCCACCATATAACATAAAGTTGATTGAATCCTTCATGGGATAGCGTAACTGAAGCGTTTAAAGGAGTATCGAACCCATAGAGAACAACTCGGCTAGAGTTTAGCGTTAAGAGCGCCCAACCATAAAACACTTGATGCGTAAGCAAAATTGCACTGCTATTTTCGTTATTTTTGAACCATTGTAGGGCGTTTGCAGTATCTTTGCAATCGGTAACTGACACAGTATTCTGCAGCATTGACGTGGGAATTTGGATTAAATAACTATTCACACCGGTCTTATAATAAATGAAAGGATTCTCTGGATTCATAAAAATGAAACCAAAGCTTAGAATAGCGGTTGATAAAATAAGGTATAATATCGCAATTTTTCGCAGGTTAATCTTTAAAGATTTCCATTTAATTGATTTAAGCATGCTTAAAGCGTCGGTTGCGTAAAATGCAAAAGGATAGGTAAGCAATAGAATCCAGCGATATGGGCTTACGGCTGAGAAAGGAAGGAACAGCAAAATCAAAGTCATTAAGAGCCAAGACGTGAGTTGAAAACTTCTAAATCGCCAAAGACCAAGCAAAATCAAAGGCAAAAGAAGCAAAAAACAATAAACGAAGAAACCTCCTTCGCTTACCAACATAGATAGATAGGAAGTAAAACCAAGCCATGTACCCAGAGGTGACTGACTTGCGAAAATTGCGATGCCCGACGGTACACCACTTAACNNCCGCCGCGGGCAACGAAACCAATATGAGGCCAATTGATTGGGCAAGATTTTTGCGAAACAACTCATAGCCAACCGTTACAATAATGACTCCCATAATAAGCACTGATACAAGTTGATCAGAAAGCACCGCAGCCATAATCGCTAGAGAAAGCACCCCATAACGTTTCCACGAACTGCCTTTTTTATTATTTAGCAATAATGCGAGCACGAGAAAAAAGAAAACCAAACCAAGTTCCTCCCGTAGTTGGTCCCATGAGGCTCTTAGAGCAACGAAATATATTGTCCCCAAAACGGCGACAAATGTGCTTTTAGCTAGCGACCAACCTAAGCCTTTTTTTGCGTAGGTAAACATTGAAAGACCTAAGAAACCGAGTAGCAAGGGAGAAATTATTTTAAGCGCAAAAACTGGTGAACCACCAGCTGCAACTATTGCCAAGTAAATAGTGTTAAATAATGGTGCACTTTCAAGAAATATCCAAACGTTTACGCCATTGTGTAGCCAGAGCACCACGTTTGGAACATAGAAGGCTAAAGTATCGAAACCGACTATGTAAGGACCCATTAAAATTTCGGGTATTACTCGGATGATTAAGGGTATAAGAAATGATAGAGAGAGGAAAACAACGTTTCTATTAGCAGTAAGCCAATTTTTTAAACGATAACTAACTTGAATCACCATGGATTTTTTTTTCAAAGATACGCGAAATTATGACCTTAGAGGTATATTAAAACTGCTGAAGCGGCAACCTCAATGTTATGCAAATATAAATAGCTAAAGAAGAAGTGTGAGAAATTACTTGTTTGGCTCATTTGTTTGTGATAGAGGACAGGCTGCCGAGATGAAACAATTCACATTATTATTTAATAAGTGATCTTCGGCTTTCTCAACGTTTTTTTGGTTTTTATTGATTTGGAGTGAGTGTTACGAATCCTTTCTTAGCGGTTTTACTCCAAACCCTTTTGCGTCTAAAGACTAATTTATAGAAAGCCAAACTTGCGATGCACATCTGTATAAGCCAATAAGCGTAGACTGCAGGGATCCAGAGGAGATTTCTGAGCTTTATGGGTTTTTCAGCCATAGTTAATGCGAAGCCAATTGAAACCATGGAAACCGCGGTCAAAGCCATAACCACGCCTGTGAACTCTATTATGGGGTTGCTTGGCCCGATGAATAGAGCGACTAAAAACCAGTTTATGTAGCTGAGCAGCGACACAACCATCATGAAGGGTCCTGCTAGAGATATTTCAGCGTCAACTGTTCTTCTGTTAAAGGAGTCCAATAAACGCCCATATTTTAGGGAAGTCTCCATGTAGCCCCTATACCAGCGGACACGCTGCTTAACAAGGTCCCTTAAACAGTTGGGTGTTTCCTGTGCTGAGGTTACATCTGGCGCGTACCTTATCAAATGCTTCTTTTCAACAAGACGCAAAGCTAACTCGATGTCTTCAGTAAGAGAGTTTTCATCCCAACCGCCCAACTCGTTTAGAACATTGCTTCTAATGAATTGGCAGCTGCCATTTAACGGAACAAACAACTGCATCTTTTCTCTACCCGTAAGTAGTGCCTGATACCAAGCCTTCTCTTCCACCGAAATTACACGGGTTAAAAAGTTATCTTTCTCGTTGATTGAAGTTGTTTTGCCTTGAACAGCCATCACTTGCTTCTCATCAAAGTAGGCAGAGACTTTCCTTAAAACTTCTTTTTCAGGGAAACTGTCTGCGTCAAAAACTCCAACGATTTCGCCACTCGCATACTGCAAAGCAAGATTGAGTGCCGCGGGTTTACCGTTGGATTCTTTTTCACTAATTACCTTAAACATCTGAGGAAATTTCCCTGCGTATTCGGAGCATATTTTTAATGTGGAGTCGGTGGAGTTTCCATCAACTACTATGATTTGCAGTTTATCTTTCGGGTAATCAATCTCTAAGAAGCGGCTTAGACACCGATCGATAACAAGCTCCTCATTTTTCGTCGGAACAATAATCGAGTATGTGGGGTACCCTACGTTTTGCCGGTGTGACGCAATTAATCTTCTCGACTTTTTAAAGCCCACATAAATTATTGATCCATTGTAGGCTGTCCAGAAAAGCAAGACGGAAAGAAGAACAACCGAGATTAAGTCAGTAATCAACATTTACTTTCCGCCTCAATAATTCCGCCAAAAAGAACAGAGTTTCCGCTATTTGATTTCGCGAGAAATCCGCAAATATGAAACCATCTAAGCTTTTTCACTACAGGCTCCCAGGAACGGAATCTAACCATTTTTTTACAAACCTTTAATACGTTTTTGAACCCTTTTAAGTTTTGTTAAGTTTAACTAATCTAAGGTTATGCTGTTTACTTTACAGCTAACAAATAAAAAAGTATCTGAATAAACTGGATATAACCTATGAGCAGTACAAAAGGTGGTTTAGGCAAATATTTCATCAAACCCAAAATTTAACCATAGATTGAAAACTTATGCCACCTTTTTTCAAAAAAAGAGGATGAATCTTAATTCATCGAGATTCTTGCGGCAGCCAAATTAATTGTGGCCATTTATACCGTAATCTGGCGATTCCCAGTTAAAAAAAAGAGCTTAAGGCTCACTCATGAATTTTATAAACTCTTCCTGACTTCTAGGCTCTAATGTGTAATTCGATTTCTTTTCCTCGCCAATTGTCGACGAGGGCTTAGACCCGTAGTCGTGTCCAGGGTAAACTTCTACGTCATCGTTGAGTTTCACAATTTTGTTAAAGAGGCTATCATACATGAGTTTGGAGCTGCCCCCTGGAAAATCAGTTCTTCCACATTCACCGACAAAGAGGGTATCACCGGTCAACAGTTTATTGCGGTCTACAAGAATGCATATACTGTCCATTGTGTGTCCAGGAGTGTAAATGACTGTTAACTTAACGCTGCCGACGCTTAATTGGTCGCCATCATCAATTGCAATATCGAAATTAGCCTTTGATTTTTTGTATGCGACTATTTTGGCTCCAAAAAGTGAAGCCAACTCCTCGTTGCCAGCAGTGTGGTCCGAGTGTCCATGGGTGTTTATAATGTATTTTAAGCTAAAGTTCTGGTTTTTCAATAAGTCAATTATGGCGCCGGCGTTGAAGCTTGAATCCACCACTGCCGCCTCACGGGTTTTTTCGTCAGCTATGATGTAGGAGAAGTTATCGCTGTGCTGCTGAATCTGCTTAAAGAACATAAAGA
>PLSP01000084.1 GCA_003165195.1 Candidatus Bathyarchaeota archaeon
TGGCGCGGGATGTGGGATTTGAACCCACGCGGCCTTTCGACCACAGACTTAGCAGGCCTGCCCCCTACCAGGCTAGGGCAATCCCGCACAAGGACATTTGGTTGTTCTAAGCCTGTTTCTAGTCCCTTTAGGTGGTCTATGCTTGTTTGAACACCCACTTGACCAGTTTCTGCAAACTCATTAGGTCCTACTTTAATTAAAGTTTTCCCAGCGATGCTGAACTCATTGCACGCCTAGCTTGGCGTAAGGGCAAGAGCAGCGCTCTAGTCTTTTAAGCTTCATGCAGAAAGGTACGCGTATTTTGCGATCTAAACAGTTTATTTACGACTCTATAAATTATAGGCTGAATATATAAAACTCTGATTTTTCTTTATAGTGTAGCGAAATTGAGGAGTCAAAGTTCGAGCGTCCTTAAGTATCTGTGAGAAACATGGAAAATAGACATAAAAATTTTAAAGAATTAACCGTAAAATGGATTTTACGCTTCATTAAATTCAATATTGTAGGCTTCGCAGGTTTCCTGCTAGGAACTGCCATCTTCGTGCTCGCATTCAGTTCTTTTGGCGAGTGGACTTGGCTGATTGCCAGCGCCGCAGGAGGCATACTGCAGTTCGTCTTAATCAGCATTTTAAACAAAACAAAGAAAGGAAAAATCTTCGACAGTTTCGATCATACAAAACAACAATCAAACGAAGCATGAAAAACACAAAAACTACTTAACGAAAACTTTAATCGAGACTTTCTTCGTCTAAGGGGTATATATTATTTCTGCGATCTCTTTCTGTATCACAGACTGAACGAGGTTTTAACGTATGCATTCTCCAGTTTCCTTTACTGACGATGGTCTTTTTATGTGTACCGAACATATTCTATATACATTACTAATTGTTGAAAAAACCAACTCTTGAATTGAGCACTGGGATTAAATGCAGCCTCTGCTCAGGCAACATTCAAACAAAAATGACGTGTTCTAAACGCGGCTGTCCACGCGAACTATTGGTTCACCCATAATTACCCTAATCTCGTCAGCGGTTTTGAATGGGGCTCGGACAAGTCTCATTTTTGTTTGTCGTTCGCCCTGGGAATTTATTATGATTTCGCCGTATCCGAAGATTCTGCCGCCTAAAGACTGGTAAACCAGCAACTCACCAAAGCGCGCCGGTGTAACGACAAATGAGTGCACCTTAATGATGCCCTCGCGAATTTCCACTCCTTCTTGCCGCAGAGCGTACATGTTTGATACCCGGAGAAACAATAGCTCCAACATACTAATTAGCCAAATCACGCTAAAAAGTAGCAGATCCCACGCCCAAAAAGGAAAAATGGCCAAAACGAAAAATGCAACACCTGCAAAGTACTGAAGAAGGAAAAACAAAAGTCCAACCAAAAAAACAGTTATTGTCCGCACAATAACCGCTGGGACAACCCAGGGATTTCCAACCCAAACGACTCCGCCAGGCTCAATGTGTCTATCAGAAGCCAACTAAAACGCAACCAATAAGCAGAAGTCAAGAAACCGTATTTAACCGTTCGATCGTTAGCTTACGCCTAAATTTTTTTTCTTTTGAGTTGAACATTTAGATTGGTGCTTTTGAAACTGAAAATTAGTGTGCTATACAAGCACGTTAGCCGTGAACTCTTATGGGCTGCATATAGAGTACTAATCCTTCGATTGAGCGTAGCAATTGGTAACCGAAAAGTATCGCTACAAAATAGGTTGGCCACAAAATCACTGGCCAATTGCCTGGAGTATAATTCCACAGGTTTGTGGACACCGCGAAGAACTCCATAAGTCCCAAAGCAAAGGTACCGCATAAACCCAGAAAAACTTGCTCCTTAACTTCCCGTTTCGCTTGTCCTTTACGGCGGACAATCATAAGAGCCGCCCATGCGGCTAGGAAGCTGAAGAAGAGCACGTACCAGCTTGAGTTGAAATCAAATATTAAGCTCATGGAGCAGCAAGAAGTAGGGCTTATATAAAATGGTTAGGGTTGATGGGCTACTTTTTTCTCGCCGTTTTTGCGAACCTTTCGGTGTGACCAGCACTTCTGGCAGTATACAGGTCGATCGGCATGGGGTTGAAATGGTACTTGGCATTCGCAGCCGCAGTCAGCGCAAAGAGCATTATAACCGGTTTCTTCATGGAACTGCTTGAATAATTGATAATTTTTTAGGCGTGGCCACCCAGTTTTTGCGTACCGTAACATTTCAGGGTTATCTTTTAGCCACCGCATCATATGGAAGAAGCTTTTTCCTCTTTTCTCTTCACGCTCTGCCAGCGGCTCGTATCCTAAATTACGGATTTCATCCAGATAAGCGATTTCTACCAATCGTTGTGCTTCCCCTATTACACGGACCCTCTTAACCCGATCTTCGCCGTAAACTTTGCAGAGTTCTTCAGCTGCAACGTCAAAAATGCAACCTTGGCAAATATGAATTGCCTCGTCTGGTTTAAGATTGAACCAAGAAACTAATTTGGAGACTATGCGCGAGGATTCTTGCAGGTATTCTTTTTCCCTAAAGATTTCCTGATAAAACCTTACGTCAATCATATCATATTTGAATTCGCCTGTTTCTTCCCGGTAGGCTCCGACGACAACACCGAAAAGCAAGTCGCCGCTGCCTGCATCGTCAACAATAACTGTCAAACTGCAGTTTCCTCTCTACTCGATGAACGCAATGCACTCTTTGCTATAAAAATAGTGCTCCCAAAAAGAAACATAACTAAAAGCTCGACGTGAAAGCATCTTTGTTCCATTGTCCCAAGCCACCATTAACATTTGCTGTTTTCATGAACAACTGTGGGAGATATGGCAAACCAGAAACATTCTGTTTATAAGGTTGGATAACATGTATGTGGATACTGTGTAAAACCTAATTTTTGCACACCAATATAATAGGAGTTGAAAAATAGAATATGTCATATGGCAACAATCGCGAAATGCACAAGGCAACCTGCGCCGACTGCGGAAAAGAATGTGATGTTCCTTTCAAGCCAGACGGTACAAGGCCAGTATATTGCCGAGAATGCTACGCAAAACGAAGACCACCAAGAAGATATTAAGCTTACAGCTGAACATCTTTAACTCAAGTAACTAAATTTTTTCTTTTTTTCTTTTTTGTATTTTGAACCGCAATTATTATAATTAACGCATAAATTAACAAGCCTAAGGTGGCAACTTTGAAGCAGTTTCTAATTACGCCGTCTGCGAGTAAGCGTTTAATCGCTATAGGCTTAGCGAATCACCCATGTATTAGGACAGCCATTAAGAACGGCACAGTAGTTATTGTGGCTGGAACAACTAATGGCTACTTGGCGGAAGAGGTGCTTAAAGCACATAACATTGCAGATGATTTTTCCCGAAAACGCTTTTTTCGCGGCATCATCCTGCCCCCAACCAAAACAGTTACCGCCGAGGGAAGACTTGCGAATGAAAGCAAATTTCCGGGCGACGTTATAATAACTAAAGGCGTTTGGCAAAAAGGCAAAACAATCGCTGATGTGGTTGACACGTTGCGCGAGGGCGACGTTATTTTGAAGGGGGCAAACGCTTTGGATTTAACTCGTAAACAGGCAGCTATTTTGATTGGTCACCCTAAAGCTGGAACCATAGGTTTAGCCCTACCAGCCATAGTTGGACGCCGCGTTAAACTAATTATACCTGTGGGGTTGGAGAAGCGGGTAAACGGAGACTTGAACGCTTTAGCGGAAAAGATAAATGCGCCCGGTGTAGGGGGCTACCGATTGATGCCTGTTTCGGGCGAAGTCTTCACCGAGTTGGACGCAATCAAAGTTTTGACCGGAGCCACTGCCGAGTTGATTGCGGCTGGGGGCGTGTGTGGTGCCGAGGGATCAGTTTGGTTGGCCGTTACCGGCACTGAGGAACAGGAAGGTTACGCTGAGAAACTGTATTCCCACATATCTTGCGAACCTGCCTTTGCAACCGATTATCTGTAAGAAAGCAAATACAATAAAAAGGGAATTCAAAAAGTAAAAGCAAAAACAGTATTTATGGTCCGTTGCCGTGCACAATGTTGCCTATCATGCCCATACCGTGTCCTTCTTTGCGTCTTTTCATCATTTCTGCTTTCAAGTTGTCTGTTGCCACTGCAATCATATTTGACATGTTTTCAATGTTAAGCTTGACTAGATCCATGGCTGGTTCGTTAATTTCAAATTCAAAAGTAAACTTTACTTTGCCACTCTTGCTTGTAGTTTCCATAAATTCACCTCCAAAAACATTGGATTAGTTTTATCATTTCAGTGGTTCGAGAAAGAGTTTTTAAATCTAAGTGATTGTGCAGCGCCTACAACAAACGCAAATTTTGTCAAGCGTTCCAATAATGCGCTAAAGCCGACAACGCGTTTTCAAATAAATAGTCTTTTGGCACCACATCCGCCTTTACGCCCAATTGTTTGAGGGCCTCAGCAGTGGTGGGTCCAATAGCGACAGTGGTTACTTTCCCATTTAATAAGCTGCGGATAACCTCGCTGGGTCCCCTCTCAGAGAGCATATGGAAAATGTTTTTGGCGCTCAACCCGCTGCCAAAGACAACAGCGTCAATTCTGCCAGCAGATAAATCATCAAAAAATTTGTCCTTCAGCCCTTCATCCACGGGCAACCCTGACTCATAAACGTAAATTTCTTCGACGTCCGCACCCATTTCTCTGAGTTTATTGGTTAAGGTTGGTGTTGCATTGCTTGTGCGGGGAATGCGAATCTTTTTGCCTTCGACCTCTCCTTCCTCGAAGCTCTCGATTAATCCTTCCGAACTATACTTAGTGGGAACCAAACTTACATGCACACAGTACTCTTTCTCTAAGGCCTCAGCTGTTCTGGGACCAACCGCTACAACGAACGCTCCAACTAAGCCTTCTTTTAGCTGTTTTGTTAGCTTTAGTTCTTCAGCTGCGCCAAAAAGGTATTTTACACCATTGGTGCTCATGAAAATGACATAATCCACTTGCAACTCAATAAGCTCAGTGATGAATTTTTTTGTCGATGCAAAATTGCTCAAGCCCTTAATTTCTATCGCTGGAATATAGTATGGGATACCGCCTTTTTCCTCAATGAGTTTGCCTGCTTCTGCTGCTTGCCCTGCCGGACGGGTAATGGCAACGACTCTGCCTTTTAGGCTAGGGGTTTTTTGAACCATGCGAGTTTCCTGCCCAAGTTTGCTACTTCACCGATAACTATGACTGCGGGCGGCTTGATTTGGTTGGCTTTAGTTTCTTTGACAATTGTGCCTAAAGTAGCGATTAGGGTTCGCTGTTTGGGGTAAGTGCCCGATTCTATCATAGCGACTGGTTTGCTGGGGCTTATGTTGCCTTCTAACAGCTTTCGAACTATACCATCTATCGATTCTACGCCCATCAAAATGACTAGGGTATCAACCGCATTGGCGATTTTTACCCAATCAATGGGTTTTTCAGCGTCGCCTGCACGGTGACCAGTGATGATTGCAACTGAAGCTGCGTAATCACGGTGAGTAAGCGGTATGCCAGCATACATCGGCGCGGCTACAGAAGAACTGATTCCAGGAACCACTTCGAACGGTATGCCTTTCTCAACAAGAGCTTCTACCTCCTCGCCGCCTCTGCCGAAAATAAAAGGGTCACCGCCCTTTAGCCGCACAATTTTGCCTCCGCCCAGTGCCTTCTCAATTATGAGCTCTGTGATTTCTTCTTGTGGGACCTCGTGTTTGCCGGTACGTTTGCCCACATAAATTTTTTCAGCGTTTTCAGGTGCCAAATAAAGGATTTCTTCACCAACGAGTCTATCATAGATAACTACGTCGGCTTCCTTAAGCACCTTAACTGCTTTGATCGTTAGTAGTTGGGGGTCGCCTGGTCCTGCGCCGACAAGGTAAACTTTACCAGGAGCCATATTTCTCTCTCCATTCTTTCTCGTAGTCGGCAGCTCCCTGTTTTAGTAGTTCTTTACCGACCTTTTCGCCTAAAACTTCGGCGTCAGCTAATGTGCCTTGCGCAGTCGCACTGATTTTCTTGGGTTCCTTTAAAGAGTAAACGCAACCGAACAGCGAGAGTTCTCCGCTGTTTGCATGTGCCACAGCGCCGATTGGAACCCGACAGCCTCCCTCTAATTTTAGCACCAAGCTCCGTTCAGCAGTGATCTCTGCTCTGGTTGCTTTGTCTTCAACACTTCTTAGAAGTGTTATCACTTTTTGGTTTCCTTCTTTTGCAACTATTGCTATGGCTCCCTGTCCGGCTGCTGAAGGAAACTGTTCAAGCGAGAGCCGCTGGGTTATCTCGCTTTGCAAATTCAGTCTCTCCAAACCTGCTTCCGCAATAACGATGCCTGCGTATTCGCCTTTTCTAACTTTGTTTAGTCGTGTGTCCACGTTGCCTCTTATTGGCTGCACGTCCAAGTCAGGACGGACAAACTTGATTTCAGCCATTCTTCTAAGGCTGCCTGTTCCAACCACTGCGCCTTGGGATAGCGCCATGAAGGGAATTTTTGCTTTTGATATGAAAACATCGTTTTGGGAGTCTCTTTTGGGAATCGCCGCCAACATGGTTCCCTTTTGCTGTTCAACTATAGGCACATCTTTTAAGCTATGAACCGCAAAATCAATTTCGCCGCTGGCTACTTCCTGGTCTATTTCTTTCTCGAAAATACCCTTGCAATCAATTGCAAAAAGTGGCTTGCCATGTTCTTGGTCGCCAACTGTCTTAATTATTTTCAGTGTGAAATCTGCTTCGGGGTGAGTTTGCTTGATTTGTTTTAGAACCCGGTTTGTCTGTGCGAGTGCAAGGACGCTACCTCGGGTGCCGACTNNCAGTTAAGTTCATCCTAGTTTGTTTTCTCCTTTGCTGCTTTGCCAAGTGCCTTATCAAAAGCCTCAATTGTGTGCTTTAAGTCTTCCCCGTTGTGCGCGGTTGAGAGGAAGCAGGTTTCAAACTGTGATGGGGGAATAAAGATTCCTTGCCGCAGCAGTTCATGGAAGTATGCGGTAAACATTTGTATGTCAGATTTCTTGGCACAGCCGTAATCGGTGACCTGTTGATCCGTGAAAAATATCTGCCACATTGAAGCGATATTGTGCACTTGAGCGGGTATCTTGTATCTTTTTGCCGTATCAGCGAGAGCTTTGCTTAGTTCGACACAGTTTTTCTCAAGCATTGGGTAAACTTCATTTTTCTTTTGATGGAGAATTCTTAGGATTGTGTAGCCTGCTGTCGCTGAAACTGGGTTGCCGCTGAAAGTTCCAGCTTGGTAAACTTTGCCGATTGGTGAGATGTTTTGCATGATTTCTCTTTTGCCGCCAAAAGCTGCCAGTGGGAAGCCGCCGCCCAATACTTTGCCAAGCGTCACCATATCAGGTTTAACATGAAAATATTCTTGTGCGCCGCCTAACGCTAAGCGAAAACCCGTGATTATCTCATCAAAAATGAGCACGGTTCCATATGCATATGTTATTTTTCGTAAATCGTTCAGATAATCTTTCTTTGGTAAAATTAATCCAACGTTCGCCAAAACAGGCTCAATTATGGCGGCTGCAACATCGTTGCCTTCACGTTTCATAACTTCTTCTAGCATTTCGACATTGTTGTAGGGTACAACGATTGTGTTTTGTGTTGTTTCTTCCGGGATCCCGAGCGAGTTGGGTGCTGCAAACGTTGTAGCTCCTGACCCCGCTTTTACTAGAACGCTGTCGTGGGAACCGTGGAAACAGCCCTCGAATTTGATGATTTTTTTTCGTGCTGTGTATCCTCTTGCTGCTCGGATTGCATGCATTGTTGCTTCTGTTCCTGAGTTTACAAGCCTTAGCATTTCAATACAAGGAGACGATTTCGCAATTAGCTCAGCAAATTCAACTTCTCGTTCGGTTGGGGCACCATATAGTGAGCCTTTAGATAACTGATTCTGGACGGCTACTGCAATGTCTGGCTGTGCGTGCCCTAGTAGTATGGCGCCGTATGCCATGCAGTAATCGATGTATGAGTTTTCGTCAACGCTGTACATTTTGCTGCCTTGGGCGCTTTGCACAAAAAATGGGTAGGGGTCAAAGGCTCGAACTGGGCTGTTGACTCCGCCTGGCAGAACTTTTTTTGCTCGCTCGAACAGCTGTTTTGACTTGGTTCCAGTCAAGGCTGATTCAACCAGGATTTGGCGTCTTTGGCATGGTAAGTGATGATTAGGTCGGCGCCTGCCCGTTTTATGCCTGTAAGGATTTCTGGGACGATGTCTTTCTCGTCTATCCACCCTTTTTGCGCCGCTGCTTTGACAAGGCTGTATTCGCCGCTGACATTGTATGCGACTATGGGCACATTAAAGTTTGCTTTCGCCAAACTGATAATATCAAGATAAGCCAACGCGGGTTTAACCATAATCATGTCCGCACCCTCAGCTACGTCTAACTCCATTTCACGAAGCGCTTCCTGCGGGTTTCCCTGACTCATCTGGTAACTTCTGCGGTTGCCAAATTTGGGCGTAGATTCTGCGGCTTCACGGAATGGCCCGTAGAAGGCTGAGGCATATTTGGCAGAGTAAGCCATAATTGGTGTGTCGTCGAAGCCCTCGTCGTCTAGCGCTTCGCGGATTGCACCCACTTGGCCATCCATCATCGCAGACGGTGCAATTATGTCAACTCCTGCATTTGCCTGGCTAACAGCTACCTTGCCGAGCAGTTCGAGAGTCGGGTCGTTTAGGACTTCACTGCCTTCAGTTACTCCACAGTGCCCATGACTCATGTACTCGCAGAGGCAAACATCACCGACAACCACAAGGTCATCTCCAAATGCGTTTTTCAACTCTCGAGCGGCCAGTTGAACAATGCCCTCTTTAGCAAATGCGCTTGTACCAGCCTCGTCTTTTTTTGCTGGAATGCCGAAGAGGATTACACTTTTGACGCCTTGAGCCAAAGCCTGTTTTCCCTCGGTCACGAGGTCGCTGATGGGCAGTCTGCTGTAGCCGGGCATGGCATCAATCGGTACTGGTTTTTTGATGTTTTCATCAACAAAGATTGGGTAGATTAGGTTGCTTGGGCGAAGGCATACTTGGTTTAGCATGTCTCGCATAGCAGAGGTTTTTCTTAGTCTTCTCATTCTAACAATTGGAAAACCCAATTTAATTTGTCTCCTTTTTTGCGATAAGCTTCATGGCTAACTCTTGAGCCTCAAGAAGTTTCCCTTCTTTTAAAAGTTGTTTAATATTAATGTCATTAAGTATCGAGTTTATCAATTCACTTCTCGCCTTTGAATCAGGCACTTGTGTTTTAATGATGCTTCGCACATGAGTTTGCAGTTCAATCTCAAGCAAGTCTTCAGGCGTAATCATTTTCTCTATTCGCTCCCTAAGCTCTCTAGCAACGGCGGGGCTTCTTCCAGAGGTTGAAACTGCAATCTTGACTTCGCCGACATGGGCCACTGCTGGCAAGATGAAGTCGCTAACGGCGGGATTATCGACGGAATAAACCATGCAGCCAGTTGCCTTTGCCGCTTTAATTAATTCCAAATTAAGTTGGGAATTGTTAGTAACAGCTAAAAGTAAATCTGGTTTAGGGTTGAGGCTACCTATGAATGCTTTGGCATCCTTAATTTCAGTTTTAACCAAAGCAACTCTCTTTTCCTGGGCCAACTTCTCTATGCTGCTTGAAAACTCTCTGCTAATCACCCAAATTGTCGCCCCCGAGTCAAGGACGCTCTGCAGTTTACGGAAACTTTCATTGCCTCCGCCAACGACAATAACGGTTTTTCCATCAAGCTTGAGGTCTAAGAGCAACTTTGCTTTTTTCCACCTTCAGACTCGCTGAGATTATAGTTCGTTACTAAATTTTTGAATTTTTCCGTAAACTTGGCATAATCAATTTGTTTAAGCTGAGGCGCATCAGCTATTTTTTCTATGGCGTCTATATTCAGGTATTTTTCTGCTGCATCGATTGCTTGAGCCCCAAACTCTTCATATTTAATCTCGATTTCAGGGATCATTCCTCTGCCCTCCACTTCGATTCGTGGCACAATGCCCAACAGTTCCACGCCTGCATTGTCAAAGGCGCATTTCATTGTCTGCTTGATTTCGTCGTTGAGATAGCTTAGGCGTGCCTTGTTTAATATTACGCCTGTTGTTTTCACGCCAAGACGCTTGAGCAGGCTAACGTAATTTAGAGTGTTTACAACGGCGCCTTCTACGCCTTCCTTGTCGCAACTTTGAACCAAAACAGTGGATGCACCCAACGCAGCCGCAACCTCCGCCGTCGAAGTTGGCCTTGCCACCTTATCCATCAAAAGTCCCGTGAATGCGCTCATGGCTCCCTCAACAATTAGAAAGTCATAGTTTTTGCTAGCTTCATCTACTACTTCGCCCAGCGGTTTCCAGCCGCTTTCCCCAATCTTAATCGATGAATAAGGCTTAATCGGCTCCTTGATAAGGTAGAGCGCAGGCACAGTATCTCGAATGTCTCCGCCTATTTTTATGACGCCCACTTTAAAGCCACGACGCTTTAGTGCTGCAGCAATGCCCGCTACAAGAAATGTTTTTCCGGACCCACTTCCGGTTGCTGTGACCAAGATAAGCTTGGTTGTTTTGGAGCTGGGGCGTTTTTGCTGTTGGATGTTGGTTGCGATTCCAACTTCGCATTTGATTCGTTCTAAAAGTTTGGCGTTTGTTCTTCGTACTGCTTCGAGGTCGATTTCATTCATGCCTAGCGATTTTGTGATGCTTTCAATAATGGTTGGGTTTTGATCAAGCAACCCGTGAATGAATATGCCTACCACATTGCCTTCTTTGTTGGCGACTCCTGAAACCAAATCCTGGGGGTCCTTATGGTAGTTAACTCTTTTTGCATGTGAAACAAGGATGGTTCTTGCGTCTTTACGTAATAGGATTTGACCGTAGGTGTGGCAGTGGAACCCTGAAACTTCTTTGCCGACTTCGCTTGTGATGAAACTTTTGTCGGTTATGGTGGCTGTGACGCGGTCGGTGCAGATTAGCGGCTTAAACTCTGCATCTAAAAGCCCCAAGCCGCCTTTTGTTATAGGCACAGTTGAGAGGCGTCCCACGTCAGTTTCTTTGGCGAGAATCTGAAAACCAGAGCAGACGCCTAGAACATATTTCCCGTCTTCCGCCATTTTTAGGATTTCATGGCCAACTTTCTTGTTGACGCTTTGAGATTCAACTAAGCTTCCGCCTGGAATGATAATCATATCTAAAACTTCTGACGCAGGCTTGCCATCTACCAGCGCATCGGAGCAAACTAGGTCGGTTGGCAGATTTCCGAAGTCTTCAAAGCACGGAAGGCCCCCTGGAAGGTAAACTAAGCCGATTCTAAATGTTATTTTCATTCTCCAGATGCCCGAAGGGTATTTTGGGTAAAGCTTATATTTAAGCCGCATGGTTTATCCAACCATGCATTCCTCGTTGAAGGTAGACCACGTCATCAACGTTCGAATAACGCATAAGACAGCCCGTGTACCATTAATGGAGGCTGTAGCGTTCAAAGAAAAGGAAAAAGCATTAGTCGATGTATACGCGCTTGAAAACGTGGAGGAATGCGTCATACTTCAGACATGCAACCGTATAGAAATCTACGTTGTATCCGAAGAGGCACAGAAAACTGCCGATTTAGTTAAAGATCATTTTTCGAAAAGAAACTTGCAGCATACCGACGAGGCAATAAAAGCGGTTGAAATATCAATTGATAATGACGCTTTCGATCATTTACTGCGGGTTACTTCAGGATTAGAATCTATGGTTATTGGCGAAGACCAAGTTCTAAACCAAGTTTGGGATGCATTTCTAGAAGCTGATAAAGCTAAAACTGTTGGGCCGATCCTTAAGCACCTGTTTAACCGTTCAATGACTGTTGGAAGGCGAGTAAGAAACGACACAGGAATCAATAAAGGAGCTGTTTCTGTAGGTTCGGCTGCGGTTGAATTAGCCAACAACTTGCTCGGCAGCTTGGAAAACAAGAAAATATTGGTTATGGGCGCTGGAGAAATCGGTACATTGGTAGCTAAAGCCCTTGCGCACCGATGCCAAAACCCAATATTCATCGCTAACAGAACCCACGAGCGAGCAGTTAAGCTAGCCGAGTTGCTTTCTGGCAAAGCCGTTATGTTTGATCAGTTTGAAGAAGTGCTCGTAGACGCTGACGTTGTAATTTGCTCGACTTCAGCTCCCCATTACCTTTTAACTAAAGCAATAGTTTCTCGCCTAATTACTCAGCGCACTAACGAGAATGGGCTCATAATAATCGATATCTCTAATCCCCGCAACGTCGAAAAGTCAGTTCAAGATTTTCCCCAAGTAAAACTTTACAATATAGACGATTTACAGCAGATTGCTGACAGAAATAAAGCAGAACGGCAGAAAAGCATTGAGAAAGCCGTTAAAATCCTAGATGAAGAACTTGTCGTCCTAAATGATGACATGAAAAGCCTCTCCGTTCGCTTAATCATCTCGTCGCTACTCTCTCAAGCCGAGGCCGTGAGGCAAAAAGAGCTTGCAACAGCCCTAACCATGATGGGCAACGTCGATGAGAAAGAGCGACAAATACTTGAAGACCTCACTTCAATCTTGCTAAAACAAACATTTGTACCAATTGTAGAAAACTTGCGGTCAGCTGCCAAAAGTGGCGACATGCAAACCGTCGAGTTAGCTGCAAAACTGTTTGAGAAAACGGGGAAAAACTAAGTGACACACCAAGCATTGGATAACGTTGGCTTAATTTTGATTGGGCACGGAAGCAAACTGCCCCACAACCGAGAAAACCTTGAGAAACTAGCAGAAATTCTGCGTGGGGAATCCCGGTTCAAGACCGTGGAAATCGCCTTTATGATACGTGACACCCCAACAATTGCAGAAGCAATAGATACAATAGCTAACCGAGGAGTCTCTAAGATTGTGCTTGTTCCCGCATTCCTTGCGCCAGGAGTCCACACTACTCAGGAGATACCTGAACTCATCGACGTCAAGAATAAGGAATCTAAACTTTCCAAAAGCGGCATACAACTATTTTACGGCGAACCCATCGGTGCAGACCAATGCATTGCGGTGATTCTAGAAGAAAAAGCGCTAAAAGCATTGGGTGAAAAAGGTGCTGAACATCATCACGCATCATTTAACCCAAATATAGTTGCAAAGCCTCAGTTGCCTGCCAGCTCAAACAAGATTTACGACCAAAGCATGAAGCTTATTCGACCAGAAATCAAAGATGCCCTCGCCAAAGCTCCGAAAAATCAGGCATCAATTATCGAACGAGTCGTTCACACAACTGCTGACCCAGAATTTGCTAAACTTCTGGTTATTAGCGATAAAGCCGTCGATGCTGGAGTCGCCGCCATAAAAGCAGGTGCAAAGGTAGTCACTGACGTGAAAATGATAAAGGCGGGCATTAACGAAGCACGGGTTAAGCGGTTTGGTGGACAAATCCTCACATACATTGACGATGCACGGGCAACAAAGATGGCTAATGAGCAGTCAATCACTCGGTCTACAGCAGCCATGGAGCTTGCTGCTAAGGATGGGTTAGACGGTGCCATTATACTGATTGGGAACGCTCCGACTGCGGCGTTTGAGTTGGCCGAACAGGTTAAGAAAGGTGCGGCTAAACCAGCTTTGATTGTAGGGGTTCCTGTTGGTTACGTGGGAGCTGCAGAATCAAAGGAAGCAGTCGCAAAACTGCCCATACCATTCATAATAGTGAGAGGACGCAAAGGCGGTAGCACCATAGCTGTCGCAATTTTCAACGCGTTGCTCGCAATGGCTGAACAACAAACTTAGAGGTTTCTTATGGCGAGGTTTTTGAAGTATGGCATAACCACTGGCGCGTCGGCAGCAGCAGCGTCCAAAGCCGCGTTAATTGCCTTGCTTGAAAAACCCGTAGACCGAGTAGTAATCCCAACACCGATTGGTTTGCGTTTTGAGGTATCTGTCAAATCCAGCAGGAAACTGGACGCTTACACCGCTGAGGCCACAGTTGTAAAGGATGCTGGACAAGATATTGATGCCACCGACAAAATGGAGATAACCGCTATTGTTAAGCTCACCGAGGACGGTAAAATCACCATAAAAAGCGGGGTGGGTATCGGCAAAGTAACCAAACCCGGGTTGCAAGTGCCAATCGGCGAGGGCGCAATTAACCCTGTGCCAAAAACCATGATAACTGAAGCCGTCAGAGAAGTAATGCCTGCAGGTAAGGGCGTCGAAGTTACAATTTGTGCACCTGAAGGGGCAAATATCGCCAAAAAAACCATGAACGCCAAACTCGGCATACTGGGCGGTGTTTCAATCTTGGGCACTACTGGCGTCGTTAAACCTCTGTCTTTAGAGGCATGTCGTCGTTCGCTGGTTCCCCAAATTGATGTTGCATTGGCCCGCGGCTACAAACGAGTCTTCTTTGTTCCCGGTAACATCGGCGAGCGAATTGCTAAACAACAGTTTAATGCGCCTGAAGATGCAATCGTGCAGACAGGCGATTTTGTCGGCTACATGCTTGACAAAGCGGTCGAGAAAGGTGTAAAAGAAATAATTCTTCTTGGTCACTCAGGCAAGTTAGTTAAGTTAGCTGCTAACATCTTTAACACCCACCACAAAGTCGGCGATGCTCGTAACGAGGTTATTGCTTCTTATGCTGGCGCGGTAGGAGCTGACCAAAAAACCATCAATGCTTTGCTGGTTGCTAACACATCTGACGAGGGGACTGAAATCCTTAAAGGAGCAAATCTAGTGGAAGCAACTTATGACCGTATTGCTGAGCGTGTTCATCAGCGAGTTAGCGATCGAGTGGAAACCAAGATTAAGATAAATGTAGTAATTGTCTCGATGGATGGAAAAGTGCTCGGAATGGATCAAAATGCTAGGTCCGATAAACCTTGGTTAAAATTAACATAGTTGGCGTCGGGCCAGGCTCACCCGACTACGTAACTCCAGCGGCACGGAAAGCCGTTCAAAGCGCACAGCTTGTTATTGGAGCACAAAGAAGCCTAAACCTCTTCACAGGCGACATTAAAGGAGAAACAATTGTTTTAACCGCCAAAAACCTACGCAATGCTCTTGAATCAGCTGCTGGATCTGCAGCGAAAGGTTTTGAAGTGGCTTTGTTGTCGACAGGTGATCCAGGGTTCTCTGGGCTTCTTCACACGGTACTTGAGAGTGGACTGTTTAACATTGAAGAAATTAACGTTGTACCCGGTGTAAGTTCAATCCAAGCCTGCGCTGCCAAACTCGCCATCAGTTGGGACAACGCTTTACTTTTCACTTTTCACGAAGGCAACGTCACTGATGACGAAAAACAGGTACTCGATTTCGCCGTAAGTACCGGTCAAGATATTATCCTGCTTCCTGATTCCAAAGCTTTCTCACCCAGAGGCATCTCAAACTACCTCATTAAATCAGGCGCAGGCAAGGATACACCAGTTTATGTATGCGAAAATTTAACGTTGCCAGAGGAGAAGATTATCTCCGGTACTTTAGAGGAATTTTCCAAGCGGACTTTCGGGTCTTTATCTGTCATGGTTATTAAAGCAACCGAAAAACTAAGTGAATAAAATGGCAAAAAATTGGGCATACAAAACGCCGGGGATACCTGATGACCTCTTTACCCAGAATGATTCAGTGCCAGGCCCTACAAAAGAGGAAATTCGGGTTATTACAATTTCAAAGGCTCGCCTAAACGAAGGCTCCGTGGTTATTGATGTTGGCTGCGGCACAGGCGGTCTAACGGTTGAGGCTGCCCTTCAAGTTGCACCAAAGGGCAAAGTATACGCCATCGACGAAGATCCAGCAGCCATTGAACTAACAAAAAGCAATGTGGAAAAATTCGGTGTCCAAGCAAACGTAGTGCTTACCCTAGGTAATGCACCTGATGCGCTAGCTAGTCTACCGCTGGCAGATGCTATCGTAGTAGGAGGTAGCGGCTTTTTGAGAGATGTTCTGTTGGTGTGTAAAGCCAAGCTTAAAGCGAAAGGCAGAGTTGTGGTTAACGCGATACTTTTGGAGACAGCTAGCACAGCATTAGATGAGTTGAAAACTTTAGGGTTCAAAGATATCGACGTCTGTAGTATTTCGGTAGCGAAAGGAAAGCAAATAAACAGCGGAACTATGATGTTGGCAAGAAATCCAATAACAATTGTTTCAGCAACGAAACCTTAGGTGAAGATTGAATTGACGGGAACATTCATAGGCATCGGCGTTGGTCCAGGCGACCCAGAACTTGTCACTATCAAAGCGGCAAAAGCCCTCAAAACTGTAGACGTTATTTGCGTGCCAAAATCACACGCCAAAAAACCAAGTATGGCTCTCGGCATGGTTAAACAAATCCTTGAAGAAAGAAAGAAACCAGCGGAGATTCTAGAGCTTGTCTTTCCCATGAGCAGAGATGATCTGAACAACCGTAAACTATGGTTGGAAAGTGCAGCTATAGTAGCCGCTAAAGCCAAAAAAGGTAACGTTGCTTTCATCACGCTGGGTGACCCCATGCTCTATAGCACTTTTCTTTACCTCTATGAATGCGTAAAGGAAACTTACCCAGAAATAGAACTTGAAATAATCCCCGGTGTGACCTCAGTCACGGCGGCGGCAGCTAGTTGCAAGTTGCCATTGGCAGAGAAAGAGGAAGTCGTTACCATAATGCCATCCGAGCTAAACCCAACGCTTATCGAAAAAACAGCCAAATACGCAGACAATCTGGTGTTCATGAAGTGCGCCCACCGCATAAAAGAGTTTATTCCAACCCTTTTGAAGGCAGGCTTCACTGATAACTCAACCGTGGCCCTGGTCAAACGGTGCACGTTACCTGAGGAGAAAGTTCTTGTAGGCAAACTGTGCGAAGTGAAAAGCTGGGATATAACTGAAGATTATTTCTCAGTGGCTATCGTGAAGAAAAGCCAAGTTCCAATTCATTGGAAAAAAATGGAAACGGTGTAAAACATGAATAAGGTTGTTTTCATCGGAGCAGGACCTGGAGACCCAGAACTAATTACCCTCAAAGGCAAACGCTACCTTGAACAGGCAGACGTGGTAATCTACGCCGGCTCTCTTCTGAACCCAGAATACCTAAAGTATGCCAAACCAAGCGCTAAGCTTTATGATAGCGCCAAAATGAGTTTGCCTGAAGTTCTAAAAATCATGGTTGAAGAGGCTAAGCAGGATAGGCTTGTAGCTAGAGTGCATGATGGTGACCCAAGTTTTTACGGAGCCATCCAAGAGCAGATGACAGCGCTCGATAAAGAAGGAATCGAGTACTTTCGTGTTCCAGGCGTAAGTTGTCTACAAGGCGCCGCTGGAGCATTAAACCGCGAGTTAACATTGCCTAATATTTCCCAAACCGTAATCATTACACGTCCTGAAGGTAGAACCCCTGTGCCTCCAGCTGAAAGCATCAGCAAACTCGCAGTTCATCAGGCAACAATGGTTATTTTTCTCGGCACCCCACACATTGTACGCGTCGTGGAGGAGCTCGTAAAGGGCGGCTACTCAAAAGATACACCAGCACAGGTTGTGTACAAAGCCACTTGGCCTCAGCAGAAAATTGTCAAAGGTACACTTAATGACATTGTGGCGAAGGTTGCGGCAGCGGGCATAACTGAGACGGCCCTGATTTTTGTCGGCAAAGTGCTTGATCCTCAAATGTACGATTTATCTAAGCTTTATGACCCCAAATTCACCACTGGTTTCCGCAAAGGCGAGGAGTAATGTTCACCCGAGGAATCGTGGTTGTTGCAATTACCAGGGTCGGTGTAGAAACTGCCCTGAAAATTAAGAAAGCACTGGCTAACTCAGGCTTAACCAGCGCGGTTTATGCACCCAAAAAATACTGTCAAAACGGTGTTATCCCATTAGAGAAGGGTTTCGCTGATTTCTTCAAAGAATCCTTTCATTCGACAGACGCTTTAGTTGGGGTTACGGCAACTGGCATAATCATCCGTGCCGTTGCCCCATACTTGGAAAGCAAACTTGTTGATCCCGCGGTCATAGGTGTCGATGCAACTGGAAAGTTCATCATTAGCCTCTTGTCAGGGCATTATGGTGGTGCAAACGAGCTTACGAAAATTATCGCTGAAGGAATAGGGGGAACCGCAGTAATCACTACAGCGACTGACGTCACTGGGAAATTGAGCGTTGACGATCTCGCTCGATGCCTTCATTTAAGTATTCAGAACCCTGAGAGTCTTGTGGCAGTTAACAGCGCCGTCGTGAACGGCGACCACATGGTTGTTGTGTTGCTTGGAGACGTGCAAATTCCGACCGAACAGGTCGGCTGCTATGAAATTAAACGGGCACAGAGCGCCTCTGAGGCATTGGAGATAATTAATGGTTACGATGCCGGTGCAATAGTTACTGGCCAGCCTTTGCCAAGGAATGCATTCACTATTGATAAGGTCGTTAAACCGTTTACTATTCTCAAAACCAAGCGGATTGTAGTAGGGTTAGGAGCTAGAAAAGAGTCAAGTGCCCAAAGTATTGTTGAAGCGGTTGAGAAAGCCTTGGAGGAGACGCATTTACTCTTGGCAAATGTGGAACGATTCGCGACCGTGGACATAAAACGTGATTCTCCACAGATGATAGAAGCAGCGGACCAACTTGGCAAACCGCTTGATTTTTTAAGTGTCGAAGCACTTCGTTCTGTAAATCACAAGGATCTCTCACCTGACTCAGAAATGGTTCAGAGAAAGATCGGTGTTGGAGGAGTATGCGAACGAGCAGCAATACTAAAAGCGGGCAAAACATCCAAGTTAATACTGAAAAAAACCAAACTCAACGGGGTAACTGTGGCGATAGCCGAAGGCGAATAAGCGTCGTCGGGATTGGACCAGGCAGCTTGGAGCATTTAACGCCTAAAGCACGAACCGAAATTGAAAACGCCGACGTCATAGTTGGATATGGAACATACGTGAAGCTTATTCAATCAATCATCAAACCGACTGCTGAGGTCTTTTCAGGAACAATGGGGCGCGAGGTGGAAAGGGCAAAAATCGCGGTTTCAAAAGCCATCGAAAACCTCAGAGTCGTGATAGTCAGTAGCGGTGACCCAGGCGTCTACGGCATGGCGGGAATTGTTTTGGAAGTCGTCGCAATAGAGAAACCAGATCTGCCCGTTGAAATTGTGCCCGGCGTGACAGCTGCAACGGCTGCCGCGTCAAAGCTCGGAGCACCACTGGTCAGCGACTTCGCAGTTATTAGCTTAAGTGACTTGTTAACGCCCTGGGAAAAAATTGAACGACGACTTGAAGCGGCCGCTTCAGCAGACTTCTCTATAGTGCTTTATAACCCGAAGAGCGAGGGCAGGATTGAACCATTAACAAAAGCCTACGAAATAATGCTTAAACACCTACCCCCAGACACGCCAGTGGGTATCGTGAGGCAAGCAGGCAGAGTAGGTGAAGAAGTAAAGATTACAACACTCAAAGAACTGTTAAACGCTGACATCGACATGGTCACAACAATCATTATTGGGAGCTCAGCAACTAAAGTCAATAACGGAAAAATGGTTACCGCCCGAGGCTATGACCTTTAAGATTATAGTCAAGGCTTATGGTTAGCTTCAAACAGCTCAACGATTTCTTTTCTTGCTTCTCCAATTGTCAATGGGAACTGCTTGTCCGTTAAAAGCTGGTTTTTCTTGCTTAAAATCTCGAATAGATGTGTGATTCTGGGCACTCTGAGGTCTAGGCTTCGAAGGAGCTCTGTTTTTGCGAAAACTTCTTGCGGCGGACCCTGAGTCACAATTTGCCCTTTGCTTAGAATGCAAATTTCGTCAGCAAATAAAGGTACCAAGTCAACATCGTGGGTCGCAACAATAAGGGTTAGACCCATTTCTTTGTTTAGTTGAAGGAGCAGTTTTAATACTTTGCTTGCTGTGCGCGGATCGAGGTTAGCCATGGGCTCATCTAAAACAATTATTTCAGGTTTCATCGCTAGCACGCCTGCTAGGGCTGCTCGTTTTTTTTGTCCTGTGCTTAGATTTTGTGGAGACTTATGCTCTAAATCAGATATTTCGGTGGCTTCCAAAGCCCATTTTACGCGAGCCTTAATCTCTGCAGGCGGAAAGCCCAAGTTAACGGGGCCAAACGCAACGTCTTCACCTACTGTGCGTGCAAACAATTGATCGTCTGGGTCTTGAAAAACTAAGCCGACTTTTTGGCGGACCCAGTCAAGGTTTGAAGTGACTACTTCTTGACCTAAGACAGCAACTTTCCCGGATGTAGGCAGGAGCAAACCGTTGAAATGATGGAGCAGAGTGGATTTGCCTGCGCCGTTTGGTCCAAGGATTGCCATGTTCTGTCCTTTTTCAACATTAAAATTAAGGTTGTTTAATGCTTTTGTTCCGTCATGATAAGTGTAGCACAGGTTGGTTGTTTCAATTGCTTTCAAATTTTTTCTTCTCCGCGTTAAAGAAATATCAAATAACTAACAGATCCAAAATGATAGCCTGGAAGCAAGGCGTCATAAACGACTATGCTAATACTAGCAGCCACTATAAGCGCACCAACAAGAACATCCTTTTTGGGCATTTTCTTTTTCTCGTATCTAAACAGGGCGTATTTTCCGGTGTAAGCTCTTGACACCATTGCATTACCAACTTTAACCGACCTATCAAATGCTCTTACTATAAGGGAACCAGCAATGTTGCCATAGTTCGTTATTTTCTTAAAGTAACTTACAGATTTTGAATGCCCACAACGCGAAGCCTGCGCCCGATACATACGAGTGCTCTCCTCTGAAAGAATACCGATATACCTGAACATTAACATCATCGTATCTATGATCACTGATGGCACACGGAACCATGCCAAAGAATCCATAACCGTTGTAATCGGGGTTACAAGGATAAGCACGTTTAGAACTGAAACAGCCGAAATGCAACGGGTGAATACGAGAACGCCAAAGTAAATTCCTTGCAGATAAATCGGCAGCCCTAACAGGGGAACTCTAGCGATTATTGTGGAACCATAAGTAAAAGGCATTATTATGCCGATAAATGCGATGAGAGAAATGGGTAGCAGAAGTCTCTTAACATAAACTTTGAGTGATGCCCTTGATAAAAGGACTAAACCGAAACATGTTGCAAAGAAAATAAGTGGAAGATACCAGCGCGTCAAGAAGACAATGCAGAAAATCGAAGCGATAGCGCATATCAACTTGATTCTTGGGTCTAACTTGTGCAGTACTGAGTGTCCTTCGGTGTATTCTTCGAGATTTACGTATTCCATTTGTTTCAGCTCCGGCTTTTGCCTTTCATTTGTCTAAGTTTGACGGCGCGACCGATGATGAGGAAAGTAAAGAAGCCTATTGTTGTTAGTATTCCGACTAATGGGTCTCCTGCAAGCCATACTGGTATCATTTAGTTTTTCCTCCTTGGTGCAATGTTGGTCTTGAATACGGTTGGAAAGATGTAGCCAACTATAAAGCCGCCAGCAACCCCGGCTGCGAAGAAGCCTACGTATTCGCCATGAACTCCCCAATGTTCTATGGTGAAGGGATTGTAGTATGTGTTGCCGTTGCTTCCAGCTTCAGCGTTTACTTTGTTGTCAGTTGCTGTGTTGCCTCCAACTTGGTAACTGACATATGCGCTTACCAGTAAAACTGCAACGATTAAGGTTAAAGTAATTAGTGCGTATTTGTTGAATCTGTCCATTAGGTTTCACCAACTACCGTTTTAGGTTTCACCAACCACCATTTTAATAGTTCAGGTCTATGGGTTGCAATGTATTGAATTGCCCCAGCGGTGAATCCGAATTCCAAGATTGCCAGCGGAATCTGTGTGGGTAAGTAACCAATGGTGAATATGCCCCACCATTCTAGCAGGTGGGTTGGGTGAAGTGAAATTGAAAGTTCGAAAGCTGCTACTACATATGTTACGAGATCGCCTACTACCCCGCCGATGCCTGCTGAAAGCCAAATTTTGACGCCTGCTTTGTATAGTCCCAAGAATGTGAAGAACCCTGTGAATGTTCCTGCAATTCCCATTGAGAATGTGTTTGCGCCGATTGTGGTTATTCCGCCATGTCCGATGAATGTTTGGAAGAACAGGGCAATTGCGGATATCACGACCGTTGGGAAAGGTCCTATTATCATTGCGGCCATTGGTGTACCGACGGGGTGTGAGCATGAGCCTGTGACAGGTACTGGTATATGCCAAACTGATATTACGAAGACGGCTGCGCCCATAAGTCCAACTATGGACATGTATGTTGGATTGATCCTGCGTTTTCTTGATATCTGGATAGCTCCTACTGCAACGAAAACCGCTGCTAGTAAATACCAAAATATGCACCATTCAGGCGTAAGTATTCCATCTGCTATGTGCAATGTTTTTCCCTCTCATTGGTTGATTCATCCAGCATAATCTTATTAACATTCGCTTAACTAAAGTTAATGTCAGGTTGAATAACTATTCGAGGATAAGTCCTTTATCCGGCAAATATTATGTAAATCCCAATGGCTGCTATAACGAAGCCCACAATGGAGTCGTTATACTTCTCTGGAACATGCTCAAACGTTTTGGCAAGCCCCTTGGAACCGACTTGAACGAGAACCAGTTGAGCCACAATCGAAGTTGCAACGAATATAATTAAAAGATAGACAGCAAAGAGCACGCCAACAGTGATAGACGCAAGAAAGACAGGGGTAATGCTTAGATCGGGTGAAAGCGCAGCTCCAAGAACCGCAAAATAGCCAACCCCATTGAGTTTCGACAAACCCTTTTTCTCCTTTTCAAGCAATTTCTCTCCAGGGGTAACCTCTTCTTTCTTTTTAGAAATAAGAGCCCGGACACCAATGAAAAGTCCAACTGCCAGCATTATGAATCCAACAGCATATGAAACATAGGAAGAAATCAATTTTGAGAATAATAGCCCTGCCACTGCGATTCCAAGTCCCAAGGCCGCCGAAATGGCCGCGTGACCCGAAGCAGTGATAAGTGATACGTTGAATAGTTTTTTCTTATTCCAGCCAGCTTCTCGGCTAAGCATGCAAAGAGTAACCCAGTGGTCAGGGGCTGACATGTGCACAGCTCCAATGAGCGCTGCCCCAATTAACAAGGGTAAAATGTCAGTCATGTAAACGTTTACCTGCGCCGTACAAGTTTAGGTTTATGTTAGTTGCCTACCTTCTTTAGATTGTTAACAGGGTATGGCGTCGATCTTGGTTTTAACTTTGGTTTTGTATATAAGGTATGAAATAAGAAAGGTTGAAACAAATGTAATTATGATTCCTACTCCGACGTATCCCCAATATTGACCGCTTACCACATTTATTGCACCCCAGAAAGGCCCGCTCAAGTTTAGTTGAGAACCTACCAAACCGATAGTTTCAATACTTGCCGCTATTAGCGCCACCAAGACTGAAACTGAAGTCATGGTAATATTATACCACAGTTTTTTTAGAGTACCTCTAAATGCCCAGCCGTATGCGAAGTTCATAAAGAAGCCATCAGTGCTGTCGGTGAGGATCATTCCAGCTGCAAAGAGAAATGGAAAAATAAACAAGGTGTAGAGGGGAATGTTTAGAACTAAACTTCCAACAGTGACAGAGATTGCAAGAAGAGCCACTTGTGTTGCAGTGTCAAAGCTTAACCCGAACAAAAAGCCAATGGGTAACATATAGTATTGTTTGTCAACAATTTTGAGTAGCCTGGCGATGTATTTGTTCATGAATCCTTTTGATGCAAGCAGATTATCGACTTCAGCATCTGAACACTGCTTGTTCTCCATGCGTTTGAATACGCCCCAAAGATGAAAAACGATTTGAACATTCAAAATGGCAATTATAAAAAGGAAAACGGCGCTAACTAATGATCCTATTACTGAAAGTGCGGGAACAAAGGAAGTCAGGTACTTCGCCGCTAATATCAGCCCAAAAGCAAAAATGAAGACAGCTCCTGAATGACCTAAGCTAAAGAAAGTGCCCGTGAAGGTTGAGGGCTTTTTTTCCTACATTAATTTCCGAGTCGTATTATCGATTGCGGCTAAATGATCCGCATCAAGGCCATGAGATAATCCCAGAATCCATGCCAGAGTGCCTAAGGCTACGAAGGTGGCAAATTGTTCTACGCTGCCTGTTTTGACGTCAAATTTTACACTTCCCGTTGATGTTGTGAGATTATATAACCATAGGAAAAGTCCTGCTGTTACAGCTACTTCTATTGCGTAGAAGATTATGATGGATTTTTTTGAGCTTAAATTTTTTAGCAAGTCGCATTGCCGCTGTTGTTGTCTTTTCCAGTTGGATGTTTCATCCAGATAATCTTATTAACCTTCACTTAACTAAAGTTAAAGTTAGGTTGAATAACTTTTGCCCAAAAAAGCAAACCAAACCCTAATTCTAAAAGAAAAAGGCGAATTCACCAAGTTCCAAATCCTCCTTGAAATCCAACGCAACCAACCACATATCAAACAAAAAGACATCAGCGAAAAACTGGGCATAACCATCCAAGCTATCTCAAAATACTTCAAAAAACTCGCCAAAGAAGGCTATCTCGAAGCTGGCTCAGAACGCGCAGACTACCGCCTCACGCCCAAAGCAGTAGCAAAACTCCGTGAAGACATACGCGCTCTTGAAAGCTACGTCACTGAGGTAAAACACGATCTGAGAATAGAGCATGCATGGCCTGCCATAGCCACTCAGCCTGTTAAGGCGGGTCAAGAAGTGGGTTTAATCATGAAAGAAGGCGTTATGTACACGGTTCTGTCGAGTGACAGTGTTGCGGAGGCAAAGGGCATAGTACTCGCCGACGCCGAACCGGGTGAAGATTTAGGTTTAAAAGAATTGCGTGGGAAAGTCAAAATTAAACAAGGCAAAATTCTCATCGTTAAACTGCCCAGCATACGCAAAGGAGGCTCACGAGCTGTGGATTTGGCTAAACTCCAAGCTTTCTATGAAGAGTTTAAACCTGACCGGGTCGGCGTCATGGGTGCGGTTGGACGAGCAGTCCTAAATAAACTTGAGCTTAAAGCCGACATCGAGTTTGGCATCAGCCGTTCGGCAGCCATCGCTGCATCTAGAGGCTTAAATGTCTTTGTATTAGTCGTGGGGAGAATGGTTAACCGTATGATTCAGGAAATTGATCAAATAAATATGAGATCAAATAAAGAAATAATTTATGAAGTAAAGGACGCACAGAACTAAAATTTAAAGCGTTTTATGATTGAAGTTCAAACTGGAATTTGATTAAATAAAACAAAAAAAGAAAAGAAGATATTTATTTTTTAAGTTTTCTTGTGACAACTACTGTTCCGAATGCAACTGCAACGAGTGCAATGGCTAAGATGGCAATGGCTGCAGAAGAAAACTCAGGTACTATCGAGGGGAGTGTCACAGAACTGCTAGTTGGAACAAACATTGCTTGGATAGCACAGCCACTGTTGGTAACATTGTAGTTGAGAGTACTATCAGTGTAAACAACGCCTCCTGTCGAGGGTGCAACGACCCAGCATACGAATTTGAAGCCAGTTCCCGGGGTAGCTGTAAAGGTAGCGGTACTGCCGATTGTGTAGTTCTGTGTGCCTGCTGCTGGAGTTGTTGATCCGTCTGCTGAAAGTTCTACCAGGAAGGATGATGTTCCGCTTCCACTGGGTGTCTGTGTAGCATTGGTTGTTGGTAGAAACATTGCTTGGACTGAGCCTGCGCCAGTAACATTCCACGAAAGTGAGCTAGTAGTATACGTGTTTGCTCCTGCTGCTGTTGTGACTATCCAATAAAAGAATTGCCAGCCTGAACTTGGGGTTGCTGTAAAGCTTTGATTTTGACCAACGGTGTAACTATTGGATGTTCCGCCAGCTGGACTTGTCGTTCCGCCTACTGAGGATAAAACAGCCACAGTAGCTGTAGTTTGTGCTTTTACGTTAAAATTTGTAGCTATGAGCATTAGCGCTGATAACACTAGAACTATAGTCAAAAACTTAATTTTTTTACTCATCAAATCACCGATTACTTGTTTATCCTTTGTTAAAGAATCGGCATATAAGCTTTTTCCACATTAAACAGTCAGAAGAAGCTTCATCTATAACATAGTAGCTTTTTCTCTCTGTTTTACCGTTAAATTGAGATTTTGCTGGCGCCAGCCTCTTTCTCCAAATTAATAACATGTTCTCCTTTGCTGGCAAAGGCTTCGCTGTGGGTAACGGCGATTATTTGTTCAATTGCTTTGAAGCGGCTTATGGCTTCGGCTAGCCGTTCGATGCTGCCGTCCTCGCTGCCTAAGTTTTCGGTGGGTTCATCGAGCATCAGCATGCTTAAGCCGTGTCCTGTCCGGGATTGCATAATTAATTGGCCTAACCCTAAGCGATAAGCAAAAGCCAAAAGTGTCCGTTCGCCTCCTGAAAGATTAGAAACTTCGCGGTCGCTTCCGCTCTCACTTTTCACATACGGTGTGTAAGTTTCGTCGATCGCTACATTAAGAATGGGTCCTTCTCCACCGACTAAACTGTCAAGCACCTGCTGAACAAAGTTGCGTAGCACTTTTACGAATTCGCTGCGAAGTTTGGGCTGAATGCTTCGGTAGGCATCGCGGATGGCGCCTAAGACTTCTATAGTTCTGCGGATCTTCTCGATGCGCTCCAGTTTTTCCTGTGCCAAGTTGATGCGTTCTTTTATTTCATCCAACCGTTTGAAAAGGTCCCGTTTGCGGTTTTCTTTAGTGCGTAACTCCGAGTCTGCAGCGTAGTATTGTCTAAAAGCCTGTTCCCGACTAGTCCGGGCTGTATCAAGTTCCGAACAATCAAATCGGCTCACTTCAAACTGAACCTGATCGAGGTGTTGACGTAGCTCTGCTTCCTGCTTTTGCTTGTCCGAAAACTCTGTTGTGAGAGCGTTAAGATTGCTTTTCTCTTCGTCTACTCGGTTTTTTAGTTCTTCAGATCTTGTGACACAGTTCTGCAGGCTGGAGAAAGCTTCAGATGCAATAGATCGCGTCTTCTGTAGGGTGTCAATTTCGACTCTAAGTTGGCTGATTGATTTTTCTCGATCAACGTTTTCGCTTTTGATCCTTTCAAGAAGGTTAGTTTTGTATTCCCCCTCGAGAGGTTGAATGCATAATGGGCACTTGCTTTCTTGAGCTAGTGATATCGTTCTTTTCTTATCTTCTTGAAGATGCCTAGATGTTGCTTCTTGGTCAGCTCGTAAACCGCTGATTTTATCGTCGAAACCTGCCAGACATAAATGCAGGGATTCAACGGGTTGGTTAACTTGCAATCCAGCCTGTTGAAGTTTGCTTAGGCACTGCTTTGTTTGGCTATCAATTGATCCCTGACGTTGTCTCAGGTTATCTATGATTGTTTTTTTGCCTTCAATCCGCTGATTCAACGTCGCTAAAGTGTTAGTCATGTTTGTCGCGTCGGCGCGGAGCTTTGCTTCTTTGCGCTTCAACTCTTCTATGGCTTGTTTCTTCTCTTCCAGCCCTTTCAGTTTACAGTCCGCTTCCTCTAATGCCCTTTTGGCAATAGCCAACTTTGTTGTTGAGTTATCCAACTCCATTTCCAGAAAAGTGTATTCTTCGCTAGACCTTGTATATTCGTCACTGAGTTTCTGCAAGCCATTAACGTCAGGGTCTTTTTCGTAAACCCGTTTTTCAGTTTCGTAATCTCTCTGGTACTGCGCAATATTACTCCAGGCGACCTCGTAATCTGATAAGCCAAAAAGCTCATCCAAACGTCGTTGTCTATCACGTGGGGACGCGTCAAGGAGCTCTTTTAGGTGTTCTTGCCTAAACCAGACGATTTCACGGTAAAGATCTCTGTCTAAGCCTGTGATAGCTTTTAATTGTTCAGCTATTGCGTCGGTTTTCATGCTCGCAACAAGCTTGTCATCCTCATAGAGTTTGAGGTCTTCAAAGTTTTGATTGATGCTTTTGCCTTTTCTTTTTAATCCACGTATGAGCTTGTAGGTTTTGCCATGCTGCAGAAATTGAACTGTGACTCTTGCTTGGTCTGATCCTTCACGGAGCAGATAATCAAAGCTTCTACCAATTGAGTCGCCGAATAAGCAGAAGTCGACGGCGTAAAGGACACTTGATTTTCCGCATCCTACACCGCCGAGGAGGCAGTTGAAGCCGCTGGTGAAAGGCACTGTAGACTTGACGTGACTGCGGATGTTCTCCAACTGGACTATTTCGATCTTCATTTAGCCAGCTCCTCGATGGTCTGCTTCACTTTTTCCTCTTGCTTGCGCGTTAGCGGCTCGATTAGAGTTACTGCAGAATGCGCGATTTTTTCAGCGTCTGTTGGGCTGTAGCGTTCGCTGAAGATTTGCACAAAATACTCAAACGCTTTAGTTTTCAAATCTTTAAATTCGCTCTCAAAGATGGATCTTACCACTTCGTCGGAGACGGCGGTTTCTTTAAGAAGTACAACTGGGTGGACAAGAAGGGCTTTCTCGGCGGCACATCGGATTTTGCCTATGTCGATTTCGGCTCGGCTTACTTCAGCAGGCAAAGTACCTTTTAAGACTGGAATTATAACTGCTCCTTCAGAGTCAGCTTCCTTCACAAGTTGACAGGCTAACTCTGTGATTTTTCCCGATTGCATGCCACTAAAGTCCTGCTCAAAAACCACAAAGCTGCGAGTCGACGTTAACTCCACCTCTTCTGAGGTTGCCTCCCCTTTCTCATTGACTTTTACGTAAAAGAAGCCTTTTTGGTATTTGGCTTCCCTGTAGTCGGCTGTTTCAGTGCAGCCGCTATATGCTAAAGTGCCCTCTTTGAATTTTCCTATGTATTTTGCATGCACGTGGCCTGCAGCGTAATATTGAAAGCCACCTGGCACTTGGTCAGGGGCGATTTCAGCTTCAATGCAGGGTGGGTTAACGTTTGGCAAATCCAAGGCGCCGTGAAAAACAAAAATGTTGTATAGTTTCTCATCAGGGGTTGGAGGGTTTTCAGCCAGAAATTTTGGTAGGGCCTCTTGGGTTTTGTGGCGGTTGTGGTAGCTTGGTATGCCGTAGACGTAGCAGCAGCCGGGTTTGCTCCAGTTTGCACCACTGTGCCTTGGCAGATGGTGAATTAACCCTGCGCTGTCTAGCGGATACAGGATTGTGCCTGTTATGGCATTTGGAGCGGAATCATGTGAGCCGTCAACGGTTAGAACCTGGATGCCTGCGTCTTTTAGACGCTTGAAAGTGCGAATGGCGTTTTCCAAAGTGACGTTTGATGGTCTGGGTTGGTGGAAAAGGTCGCCGGCAATAATCATGAAGTCAGGTTTCAACTCGATTGTTTTGTCCACGAGTTCTTTGAAGGCGCTATCGAAGTCTTGCCTTCTAGCCTCTAGTCCATACTGTGCGTGACCCAAATGCAGGTCCGCGGCATGAACAAAGCTGAACGGCTTCAAATCCCCTTTAACGCCCCTCTCCTGATATACCTCTTGATTAAGGGATAGTCCATTTAAGCGTTTTTGCAAAAAATAAAAAGCATTTCCAAATATGTTTAAGGAGAAAAATTTTCTCCTTTCGCCTTCTCCTTTCTCCTCGAGACGATTTGA
>PLSP01000073.1 GCA_003165195.1 Candidatus Bathyarchaeota archaeon
GCGTCAACGACCAAGCCATATTCCTGATAAAAAAAGACAACAACGTTGTTGCTCAATTCAGAGTTCCTGAGGAAACAATGGCAAAAAAGGACGTTTCATTCGATAATTGGATGGAAGACAGCAGGGTCCGCAAAGAAATTGCAAAACAAAATCCAACGCCAGCCCACGCTAAAATAGAGGATTTAAGGGTTGGCATGAAAAAAGTAAATGTGATTGCTCAGGTTTTGGAGACTTCTGCTCCATCAAAAGTGCATACACAATTTAGAGATAACGCTCTTGTTTCTAACGCTTGGATAGGAGACAACACTGGAAAAATCATGCTTTGCCTCTGGGACCAACAAGTAGATTCTGTTCATGTTGGCGACTGCATAGAAGTCAAAAACGCCCATGTAGCCCTGTTTAAAGGCGACAAGCAACTTCGTCTCGGCAAAAACGGAAAAATCCAAGCAATGGAAAACTCTATACCCAACGGTTCAGGATAAAAACAGAAAATAAACGTTAGACGAATTAACGTCTAAACGTATTTTTTATCGTTATAGCAGTACCATCTTTTATATTGCGGAATCCAAGTGAGCGGTTTGCCGCATGTTGGACAAAGCGGTGTTGTATCTACAGGTTTGGACTCCATCGGAGCGGTTTGTGTTGTTTGCTCTTGCATCGTGCTCTGTTCTGCCCCTTTGAGTAAAATGAAGTCTGATGCTGCTTGAACACTTTCCCATTCAACGTGTGTTATTTCTCCGCTTACAGACTCGACTGCTAATACGACACCAGTTTTTCCAACTTGGAAGGCGACATCTTTAACCTTGCCTACCAAGTTCCCTTGTGCATCTATTACTTGCATCGACACAAGTGCTTCTCTTGTTAACGGTTTGTTGGATTTTGCCATATTTATATCCCTAATTCAGAATAGCATATCCTGTTTAAAGAATTTTCCCCCAATTTTACTGAAGAGGGATTTCCCAGTAGCTGATTATGTCGCCCTTCACCCATTTGCCGCCTAAGCTGCGAACCACTTCGTTTATGTCATCCCATTCGTTCTTCAAAAACTGGACAGGCTTCACCATAACTACGTCGCCTTTAACTGTGAAGCTAAGCACCTTACGTTGCTCTGGGCTGAATTCGTTCTCCATTTTGAGTACTGAGCTGCTGGACTGAAGGGGAGCAGGCTTCACGAATGCAGTTTTAGGTTCCGTTCTAGTCTCCGGCTTAACTGCTGCAACTGGTTTAGACACAGTGGCTTTAGGCTGCACAGCACTAATGAGGTTGAACTCCGGAATAGGGCACGACTCAGCGACATCCTCGAAACTATCGCTTCTAACAACTGCTTGCACTTGTCTAGAAAACAGGTCCATCTTTACATCTAAAAGTTCGACGTCACTTGGCAAGTTGGGAAACGGTGACCCTTTTCCCTTCAGTAATTCAACAAGAAGCTCTGCCGTTAATTTAATAATTCTGATTTTCATCTTAGCCACTCAGGATGCCTTTAGTAACCAATAACATAAAAGCATTTTCTATGATTTAAACACAAAATCTTTCGGGCTTCAGCTTGGAGAGTTTATGGCTTGGGACAGGATTCAGCTCTGAGGCGTCTCCATTCAGCAAAACCGCCGGTATACATGCCCCAGGTTCTTAGTTTAGGAGATATAGATCGAATCAATGCAGGGCAAGTTATCAACACAATTGGCAGGTTAAGCGCAAACGTTGACAACAAAATAATAGGGACCTGTGAAGCGGTAAACAGTTTGGGAATGACTGTGTATTGCCAAATAATGTAGCTTGTGCCTACCAAAAGACTCAACGTGTAAACGCCTAAAAGTGCGAGAAGATTTTTTTTGCTGCTGTTCTCGGCGGCCATTCGTGGGATTAAAGCCCAATTTATCATGTAAATTAACAATGCTACGACTGATTCAAAGACGCCAAGAAAACCTAACTGTTCAACAAAGGCGCCTCCTATGAAAGCTCCAATCATGACGCCGGCTAGCCCGCTCCACCCAAACCAGAGTGGAAAAACGCCTAGCAAAACAATTGGTAGGTAAAGAAGTGCGAAGCCGGGTACTGCAATAGAGTAGGATACGAGGAAGAATACGGCGTAGAGGGCGGCGGTCATTGCGATTATGGAGGCGCGTTTGGCGCTGCTTTGTTTTTGTGGCATCATTTTCATCAATCCAATTGTTTAGGACCTTTGATGGCTTGAGGGAGATATTGAATAAAAGCGTTTTCGTTTGTATTACATATGTAATACATGGCTTCATTTCACTAAGGCAAAAGTAAAAAACAAAACAAGACCAATAATCAAAGTATAAATTCTCCAGAATAGTTGACGTATTAGAACCACCGATAGACTGATAAAAAAATGATGATGAAAACAAGCAGAGCAAACAAAGCGCTCATAGTTGGAGTTGCAGTGCTCATCGCATTGAACGTCATTACTTTCATCATCGCTTACCCCCAGACCTACACCCCCAGCGGAGGAATCAACGCGCTCGGAGCCCCGTTAGCAAAAGACTTCTCCGCCTACTATATGGGTGCCTGGCGGCTGTGGCATGACCCAGCACACATATACAGTTTTGGAGCCCTTAAAGACGGAGAACCAATCATACGCCCATACCCTGAAGAATACAAGTACCTACCCAATTTCCTCCTTGTTGTCACACCCTTTCTATCTTTGAATTACCATACGGCTCTTACAACCTTTGATTTGGTGCAGCTTCTACTTTTACCAGTCATGGCCTTCATGATCTACAAAATCTTAGAAGACAAGCATCCCGCAATAATTATGGGGGTTATGATCGTCGCGTTACTGCTGCCGTTTCCATATCCTAACTGGGGCTTTTCCATTAGCTATTATTGGCAGTGGGGGGAGGGGCAAGCAAAAGTTTTCGGTATCTTTCTGCTCTTGTTAAGCTTCTATCTGGGTAAACTGGGCAAGCCAATCGAATCTGGAATTGCTTTGGCGTTTGGGTTTTTTGATCCAAGATTCGGGTTGGTCGCATTGCCGCTCTACATTATGTATAACCGTAAAAAACTCAAGCTTGCAACGGAAAGTGCAGTAGGCTCCTTGGTCGTTTCAAATTTGATGCTGCTCTATCCTGGCATGGCATCCAACTTTTCAAACATGATTTTCGGTTCAGCCGTCACAACACCCCTTTACTATTACGCATTAATCCCCCTCAGCACCCTGTTAGCGCTAATGATAGCTAACTTCAAAGAATTGATAGCTACGTTTGATTACAAAGGAATCTACGCGGACTTCACAGGTGCAGCCAAACCTCAGCCTAAAAGCAAAGCCCCACTTATCAATGAGAGCTCAACCACCTGACAGGTAAATCACTGTAAACTGGGAGCCGTCAGGGCTTGGGTCGCTGACGTCAGCTATCTGTATTGAAGCGCTTGTCACCGGCGACGAATACATTAAAAGCTGACTCGTTGAAAAAGCGCCGATTACTCCGGTCGCTGAACCCAAAGTTGCAGAACAGTTGGTAAAGGTTACATTTCCAAAGTTAGCCAGCGTGCTGAGCGTGCGGTCTACCTGTGGTCTTTCAACAATCCAGTCTGCAGATAATTGACTAGATGCGTATGAAAACACGCTTTGGAAGGATGCTGACGAATTCAAATCTGAAAGTGTAACCAGCCACTGGTTTGAAGTCTCGTTGACAAGCTGGATTGACGCCGCAATTTGGTCTCCAGGTGAAACCGCTACGGTGGGAATAGTCACCGACTTGTGAGGTAACAGTTCATACCANNCACATTGAATAAGCGTAGTATCATTTGTTAGTCCGCCTATGCCGATCCAGGTGGCTGAGAACGTATCAGAGGTCGATGAAGAAATTGTAGGCACTGTCCATGAGGCACTTATGTTGGTAACGATTGGCTGAGGGTTCTGTGGGTCTGAGGCTTCAGAGTAGCCTGCCCAGTTGGTGGAATTTATCAAAGTGATTGTTGGAGTCGGCGCGGGAGTTGGTGTGGGTATAGGTGTAGGTGCTGGTGTAGGTGCAAGTGTTGGCGTAGGTGTTGGTGTTGGCGTGGGAGATGGAGTTGGGNNGTGACTCCGTTGGGGCTGGTGAAGAAGATGGTATAGGCGATGAAGAATTGACCTTAAACTGCCCAACCAGGACAGCATACGCTAAGGAACCAACTATTATGGCAACAATAAATAGAGCAACAAAGAAAATTTTTGCCCTGTGACTCACCAAGAGACTAGCACCCCAGCAATATTTCAGACCCTAAACTTCAAGTTAAGGATTTGGGGCAACGAGATCTGCAAGTATCGCGAGTCAACAAGAAGATTGTAGCAGGCTTAAGCATAATCTAAATACTCAGGCAAGACACGTCTTTGTTTATGGGTTACCAGCCTCGCATAAAGTCGCCAAAACGACCAACTCACGAATACAGGAAGATCTTTGGCGAAAAACGCAAACGCAGAAAACGCGTTGATAGACGTCTAGAGAGGACATCCACTGAAGAAAAACACATTGCTACAGAACAAGAGATTTCAGAATTAACCCTCAAACGACTGCACACTCTGGGGAATCAAAGATTCGGGTCTTCGCCGTTTAACGAGCACTTTGACCGTTGGTTAAGCACAGTAACTGCAGTCCTTAGCGAGTTTGAATCTCACCCAGTTATAAGTTTAGATGACCAATTCGTGATGGAACGTTCAGAAACACTTGCCACGATAAAGCAGAAGCTTGAAGATATACGCCGCAAGGAAGCATCAATTGATCAAGAAGTAAGAAACCTATCTAACGTCAGAAACCAACTCAAACAAATCAACGCAGATTATTCTACATCGATGCAGACAATTAAGCGAAGAAAAAACAGCGAAATAAAACGACTAAATAAAGACATCAAGCACTTGGAAAAAGAACAGGAAGTTATAATTCAATTAAAAACTGGATTCTTCAGAGGTATTTCTAAGAAAGAAAAAGAACAAAAAGAAATCGAGATAGCCCAGCAATTAAACAATAAACAGAGAGAGCTGGAAATGATTATGCTAAACTTCAATGCCGAGCAAAGGCAACACAGAGAGGACAACGAAAATAGACGGGAGCCAGTTGCTGAGCAGATCAAAATTCTCCAGAAAAAGAGGAGGGAATCGGAAAATGACGGTTCCTTGGAAGAACGATGGTTTGCTTGCGAAGCCCTCAGCGATGCCGTCAACACATTTTTACAAAGAAAAGCGGGACCCTCACATAACTCGTTGAAAACTAATCAATCAGGCATTTAGTTGAAAACGTAAGTCAGCTCAAAATACGCCAAAGGGTTCTTTACTCTTTGCAGTAAAGTGGACGCCACCCCTCTTTGATGCTTTTTTGAGCGTTAAAGTCTTCATTTAGCTCAAACAATGTTCCAAGCTTCGTCATATTTCGAAAATTGAAATATCAAAGATATTGCCTAAAACTGTTTGAGAACATGGAGAGGAGATGGCCTGAATTATGAAAGCTGAATTCAGCCCAAACAATGATGAAATCAAAATTATTGTCGAAGTAATGGAATATATCAAGGAGAAATACAACAAAAAAACCATTAAACTCGAAGAGTTTGAGGTTTTTGAGCCCCTTACTCCCGCGTGGAAAACCAACTTTGAAAATTACGCTTGGGGAGGCAACGGGTTAAGAATCCACTACAACGAGAATCCAATTCGCAGAGGCGGATTAATTTGGCTAACAAGATGCAAAGACTCAAAGGCATTTCATGAGCTTGTTTTTCATGAGGTTTACGAATTATTAACTGGCGATTGCCATGAGAAGATAATCCCAGAAGAGAAACGGTATATTGAAGAAAAATTCGGGGAAGAACTTGGAGAATGGTTGCTGGTTCAAGATGAAATAATAAGAACTCTGTATCCAGTTGATAAAAAGAATTTAGCAGGTTCTTTCAAGAACTGTGGTGACCAATCAAAGAGTTGGCGACAAATAAATCAACGAGCCAAAGAACTTGGGCTATATAGCAACAGATGGATTTTTGGACGCTTCCTCCAATGAAGGCATTATCCGCTGTTCCGCTTTTTGTTATGTTAAGAAAAATGAACTTGCTTAAAAGCTCCGAGAATAATTAGTGTTTAGGAGGTTTGTTATGAAAAAATCTTTGGGTGCCGGGACCATACTTCCAACGACGCCTGTGTTTGTTGTGGGGACTTACAATTCAGATGGAAAACCAAATGTTATGACTGCAGCTTGGGGAGGAATATGTTGTTCCAGTCCACCATGTGTCTATGTATCTCTGAGAAAAGCCACGAAGACATTCGATAATATTGTGGAAAGGAAAGCGTTTACAGTTAACATTCCATCCGAAAACTATGTGAAAGAGGCTGATTATTTTGGCATCGTTTCAGGAAAAAATGTGGATAAATTCTCAGCCACAGGGCTTACTCCCGTGAAAAGTAAACTTGTCGACGCGCCCTATGTTAAGGAATTCCCCTTAAATTTAGAGTGCAAGGTTATCAAGATTGTTGAAATTGGGTTACACACTGAGTTCATAGGTGAAATCATGGATGTCAAAGCTGATTCAGATGTGCTTAACGAAAAGAATCATCCAGACATTGAAAAGATGAAACCAATTATCTGCAATATTGTAGGGATGACATATCATAAGGTTGGGAACTCTGTTGGACAAACGTTCTCAATTGGAAAAGAGATACAAGCAACCTGATTTTTGCTTGATTTACAAGAACTGAACTCAGCTTGACAATTTTTAATTCTGTTCGATTTAATTTCCAAGCGTTTACTTTGCACTTGACCGAAAATCGTTGTAAATCATTATTGACGAGAAATGCCAATAACGTAACATACCCCTAATCTTTTACACCCGCTTTTTTTCTCACCCAATCGTTGAACTTACCGTACACTCCGCCGAAAAGAATTTCCAATATAGCAGAGGAGCCCAGACCAACCAACGCCGCCTCAATCGACTTTGAAGTATACAAGAACACAGGCGTGTAAACGATTACCCAAAAGACCGCCATGCTTACTGCGTCAATAGCGAATTTTCTGTTAACAAAATACCGGACATATCGGTTATTCTTTTTCAAATTGCCAACTCGCCTTTCTTACCGAAGATTAGTCATAAAAAGGATTAATGATAAATTATAGTATTCCGCCAGAAACAATGCTTTGTTTAGCGGTGCCGGAAATTGGACATGAAATGCACAAAGCAGAGAATGCTAAGAACAAGTTATTCGAGCGGGTACTTTCAGGTTTAGCTGCCGCGTTAGTGCCTTGTATCTGTTTCTAACTGTAACTTCGGTGACTCCAGCCGCGTCTGCTATGTCTTTTTGTGTTATCTTTTCGCTACACTGCAGACAAGCTATGTACAGCGCAGCCGCCGCCATGCCCATGGGGTCTTTTCCTGCAGCAAATCGTTTTCGCTTGGCATCCGCAAGTATTGTTATGGCTACGCCCTGTGTTCTTCCCGAAATTCCATCTTTCTCTGCAATTTTTGAAACGTAAGTCAAAGGATCAGCAATGGGCATGTGGAAATCGAGTTCTTGCAGCAGAAGTCTATAGCAACGTGCAACATCTCTCTTACTAACCAGGCTGGCCTCGGAAATTTCGCGAAGGGTTCTGGGCGCTCCGGTTCTACGGCAAGCAGCATAAAGTGAAGCTGCCACAACCGAGTTTATTGATCTCCCCCGGACTAAGCCCTTATCGAGTGCTTTTCTGTAGACGATTGAGGCTTTTTCTTTAATAGGCGGTGAGATAGAAACTTTGCTCGATATGCGCTCAAGTTCAGACATAGCCTGCGCAAGGTTACGATCGATAGATGAGTGGACTCGACTGCGTATTTGCCATTTCCTAAGGCGCCACATCTGCAATCTAGTCGAGAGAGGCAATTTCTTTCCAAATGCATCTCTGTCAACTTGGCTTATGGTTGTGGATAAACCTTTATCATGAATTAAATATGACGTAGGGGTGCCAACGCGGCTTCTGGAGGTTTTTTCCTCTTGAGTGAAAGCGCGCCATTCTGGTCCCTTATNNGTGTCATAATCGTGAACAAGATTTTTGCTTTCACATTCAGGGCATTTATCAGCTAAACGCGGACGCCCCTTAGTAATTTCTTTAGTCGTATTAACTTGAGTTATAGACATTTTTTAATCACAATTTACTTGCCCAGAATCGTCACTGAATCACTTAAGCTAGTTTAGAGGTTAGAAAAGTGAATATGCGATCCTTGCACTCTAACTATGAAAGAGCACGCACTTATAAAGGACTTCGCCTTCAAAAAACCAGATTTGACATGCCGCTACTATCAATTGCCGTATGTTATAATTTATCAAGATGGAACCGCTTGTCAAGTAGCAAAAAACAGAGACCTTCTTATTCTTACAGCTACCCTCAATTTTTTTGCCATAGTTGACGGAGTGGGAGTTGAGCTCCTTCACTCTTGGAGATATTAACCCACCACATCATTTTATCGTAGTTATTATTTGAGGGAGCAAAGTCATATGTTAACTCGAAATGCCCAATGCAGGTATGAACTGATATCCCTTGAAAGCACTAACGAAGGCTCTACATAACAATGGAGACTACATTTTTTACATGTGTTTATTTTTTTCCAGTCAAAACCTGAAATGGCATCTTTAATCCCGGTTTTAAAGATAGAAACACTGCTCGCATATTCGTTGTGGACATAGCAAGGCAAAATTATGTTCCCGTGAGGGTCAATATTTATCATCGTCCACGGTTTGCATTTCCAGTTCTTCTCTTTAGCCATCACTTTGAAGTATCCGATTGAATTGACGATAGGGTAGCCTTTGCGTTTCATCTCAATCAGTCTTTGAGCGATCTTATGTGTTTTATTCGTCGCTGGCTGGGATGCATTGACGTTGCAATACTCGTGTGCTACAGCCACTGATATTCTAGTTCCAAATTCCTTTGCTAACTCCACCAGGCTTTCTATCTCATCAACATTCTCAGCCATCACTGTAGTATTGATAGTCACGGCAACTTTTTTTTCTGCAGCAATTATGCCTCGCACTGCTTTTTTAAAGCTGCCATCGACTCCTCTAATTGAGTCATGTGTTTTCTCTAAGCCATCCAACGAAACGTAAACTACACCGTTGATATATGGAGCTATTTCGTTTATTCTGGTTTCGAGTAGAGTGCCATTGGTGATTAAACTGGTATGTAATGGTAAAGAGCGGGAAAAAGCAAGAATCTCGACTAAATCCTTTCTCAGTAATGGTTCTCCGCCTTCAAATGCAACTCCAACGGCACCAGAATTATAAATGCGTGTTAGAATTTCTTTTTCCTTAGCCACGCTTGGGTCGGGGCTTGGTCGTCGCCAGAAGGGGCACATTTTGCAGCGAAGGTTGCAATTATAGGTTAATTTGTGCCCGCAGAAAAAAGGGGCTTTTACACTTAGCAAGTTTGAAATTAAATCACGATAGACCCTAACACCTAGCAAAATTGGTTCGACTTGTTGCCGAATTGTTTTCTCTCCACCGTGATAGTTAGAAACTATTCCTCAACTCCAAAACCAAAGGAAACATTAAGTTTACACAATCGAATTACAAGAAACAGGTACTTTTCTTTTTCGTTAATGTAATACCGTTTTGCTGGAAAATTGAGTAGAGAACGGATTTGAACCCACGAAGGCCTAAGGGTCAAGGCTATGAATCAAAGCATCCGTAATTATAATCAAAAAGATAGGAACATTTGTGAAAAATCATTATGCCGATAACAAAGACAACTTCAACCGCGCTTTTGCTGTTTTGTTAGGTTTTCGCTGATTTATTGGTTTTGTATTATTTGTGATCTTATCTTAAAAGTCTCTCAGCATCAATTGTATAGCCGCAATTTGTGAGTTCATGTATGAGGATATGCTTCCAACTGTTGCGGTCGTCTATGGCTGTGAATTTAACGCCTTCAAACTCTATTGGAAAGGCGAAATTTGGGCTTTCCCTATAGAAAGCAAGCACCTTAGCCTTCCCAAGTTTACCTAATAGGAAGCCAAACATCAAAGTCACGTCTTGCTTTGGCATGCGTTCGCGTTTTGTAGCTTCTTCACCCTTTGGGTAAGCGTAGACGTCAGGCGAAAGCAACACTAAAGCGAAGCCGACATCGGCGTAGTCTGCGAAGCGATCGACGATTTTTTTGCCCTGACCGGGTTCTTCACTCATGACTATGGCGGCGAGGCCAAGTTTTCTCAAAGCTCCGGTGATGGTTTGCTTCATTAGTTCATCTGTTCCAGAAACAACGATTATTCGCCGTGGTGTGGCACTTGGAGCTAAAACTACCGGTTGAGTTTGTGGAGCTTGCGCCGATTTTTTTTGGGGACCAGCCACAAATTCCTCGGTGCACAGGTAAACGCCTTTGACTTTCCCTTTTAGGACGTTGTCGAGGAGGATTTTTTTGTCTTTAACTGTTATGAAGCTTCCATTGCCGGGCAAATACAGTTTGTCAGCTGTTTGGTAGGACCAAAAGATAACGATTCTGACGACTTTGATTGGGTTGAGGAGATGCCCCATAAACCAGAAGGGTTCGCCGTGGACAAATGGTTCTTGGAATGCCCCTACTAGTTCTGCCTGGGAAACGTTAAAGCGAAAGCCAGACTTGTCAGGCTCACTATACTTGATGTAGATGTGATATTTGGGCGTCTGCACAGTAATCAAGCGTAGTGTGCGCGGTTTAGGCACTAAAACGTTGCCCTATGCCGATACTGGTGCGTTAAGGTACACGAAAGATTTCTTGTGATTTTTGGGTTTGCTGACATTTAGGATTCTACCTCTCGGAAACTTTGCATAGTTTTTGCTGAAGTTTCAATTTTGGATTTGATTTCTTTTTCCCATTCTTCAGAGGTTAAGATGCCCTTCTTTTCAAGAACATCTACAAGTGAGGCAAGCATGCGGTCTAAAATATCAATTTCTAACGATAGTTCCTTTATTCGTTGTTTATCGGTTTTTTTGGTTTTGCTCATGTTTCTTCCTTCTTTGCTAAATAGCCTTTTTCACTTAAGAAACTGATAACCATAGTGCGGATAACTTCGCTGTCACTTTCACCAAGAGAACCTTTTAAACCGTGAATTTGGTTGAAAATGCCTTCTGGAAGGCTTACAAGAACTTTCTTCATTAAACTCTGACCTCTATTAGTTGTCGTGGGGGGAGTTGATCTTTCTTAGTTGCTTCTTCCTTAGTGGCATCTTTAACCAAGTTGTGCCAATCATTCTTAACGTTTAATCCAGAGGCTTGAGCTGGAGTCATTTTCAAAGTTTGATGCTTACGCACAAAGTTATAGTGAACAATCCAACCCTCTAAAAGTGTTCTAACGGTTTCTTCCCCTTTCAAGCCTCTTGTTGGTTTCAATCTATCTTTTAATGTGCTATGTACTCTTTCAATTCTATTCTGGTTGTGAACGTTCCGAATGCCTACTCTTCTGATTAGCTCTGGTCTTCCTTCTTTTTTCATTGTTCGGAAAAGCTTATTGTAAGCATCAACGTAAGCAGGTAAACCATCGCAATAAATTGAAACTGGTTGTCTCTTTGCTACTTTGAGGCTTTTCTCAAAAACCGCTAAAGCTTCTTCCGTTGTGCGTGAACCTGAAAGGTGACCAGCCACTAAAAACCTTGTTTGTTCATCTATCATTTCCCAGAACCATTTTTGAACACCTGAGCATTTTATTGCTGTTTCATCAATGTGGTAAATCCCTAAAACTTGTGGTGAGAGAGTTTCAACGTATTTAGAACATAAAGCGGAGTATTTGAAAACCCAGCGCATAACTGTTGTGTGGCTAACGTGTACTCCGTAAAGTTTCTCAATTTGAGTTTGAATTTTTCTTATGCTTAATCCTTCAAAATAAAAGTCTATGCTTGTAGAAATAATGTGGCTTTCAGTTCTCATTCTCGGAAAATCTGAACCTTCAATAAATGTGTGACAGCAATCTTTGCAGAGGTATCTCTGTTTATTGCCTTTCATGCCAGCCTTTACAACCTTTTCTGAGTCACAATATTTACAGTTCATAGCTTATCACTTGCTTATGTATAGCTTATAATGCATATATAATATATAAGGTTTATGTTTTAACACCAGCAACTTTAGGTCGAAATGTTGTTTGTGTTCGTGGAAATCGAAATCTTCTCCTCCTTTTGATAAAACGTGGCTCTGATGTTTTTAACCTAAACTCTACTGAAATATCTTTCAGATCATCTGAGTTAGTGGAGCGAGAAAAGATTGCACGAAAATTGATGTCAAAAAAACGGTCTATTGGCACTTCAATTCCTTCCCCAAAGATTCGGATATTAGCTTGGAATTGTTGCAAAGAATAAGTTTCTCCTACAAACGGCTTAAATGCACCCCTATAGATGGTATATTGCCCATCAAAAACACTATTGCTATTTATATGATCATCAATACTTTTTCGGAGTACACGAAGGTGAATGTATTGATTATTATTTTCCACACTTGCCCAGTTATCTATTTCATTCCAATATGGAAAGATGAATGAGGGATCAGCACCTACATGCAGTTCTTCAGTTTTTTCAAAGTTTTTAGTGCGTGCATCAAATTTTTGTAGTTCCACAGGCAATTCATCACATAAAACTGAGATTTTACCAATATTCTTATCCTTAACCTCAATCGAGAAACCGATTTTTTCATCTATTTGAACAGCGTCTATAAAAATGGTTGGTTCTCTTAGCTTGTTGGAAAGTTCTATGATTGACAATTCAATCACCCCAGTTCCATCTATCACATAGAGATAATCTTGATATTGGGTTAGCCAACCTTTGTAAACCAGAAATAGTGTGATTACAGTTGAGACAATAACTAAAATCCAAGAAGCTGAGCGTAGATTTGATTTGTTCACTGCTACCCCATACTACTTTGTCTTTTAGAATATATAAAAGGATTAATGCAAAACTCATGTACCTTAACGCACCAGTATCCCCTATGCCTTCTGCTTGGAGCAGCCTCCACAACCTGCCCGTAACACCCTTTTAATGCAGAAACCAAAACGGACGCCTTCGCCAAGCCTGTTTTATTGTTGTGTATAGGAGGTTTTCGGCAACAACTTCTACAGTAAAGAAGGGCTAGTGGTGCCGGGGGTGGGGCATCAACCCTATTTTACCTGTAAGAAATTCCTAAAATACGCCTCACAATCGAGAGGTAAATCCCGGTGAGGAAAGCACTCAAGGGCATACTAAAAAGATTAACCGAAGCTCTACAGAAGAAAAGACCAAGAAAAGATTACTTGGAAAAACAAGCCGAATTTGGAAATGGCGCCGGATGTTAGATTTAAAACTACGTTTAAATTCCAAATAAGTGAGAGGTTAGATAGGAAAAATATGCTCTTTCTAAAGACTTAAATTCTGATTGAAATGAAGTAAGATTATGTCCTTAGTATTGTTCGCGTTTCCCTGGACACCGTGGAAAATAATGCAAAGGCGTAGTAGGCAAAAGTTGTGAGTATTCGAAATGGCCATCTTTTATGATCCTAATGTACCCATCGTGGTCAAGGTTGGCGAATCCTTCACCATTTCTTTAGAATCTAACCCCACAACAGGTTACACGTGGCATGCAGAATATGATTCTTCTTTTGTAGATGAGTTCAAATCAAGCTTCACGCCAATTTCTCAAGCTATAGGTGCAGGGGGAAAAGAACTTTTTGAGTTTCAAACTAAAAGAGTAGGCGCGACCGTTATAACTCTGAAGCAAAATAGATCTTGGGAATCCGAAATAAAGAAAACGTTAATTTTCAAAGTAGACATCAAAAGTTAGTTTTTCGGTTGGTTTAATTCCCAGAGATAAGCGCTTGTGAAAAAACCTTAAATCTTAAGGAATCACAGTAACTATTTGCATAATTCTAGGAGAAATATAAAAATGTCTATGAGAATTATGAAAATTCAGAAATATGGCTGGATTCCAGATCTGCCGGATCATCGAGACTTTTTGTATGCTGCTGCACCTACGGTCCTTGCTACCCTCCCACCGAACACGGACTTGACAAATCAGTGCCCCCCTGTTTATGACCAAGGCCAATTAGGAAGTTGCACTGCCAACGCTATTGCGGCTGCAATCGAGTTTGATTTGATGAAACAGAAAATGAATATCTTTGTTCCGTCGAGACTTTTCATATACTATAATGAGCGTGTTATCGAGGGAACGGTTGCTTCAGATTCTGGCGCTCAAATTCGAGACGGCATCAAAAGTGTAGCAACACTAGGAGACTGTCCTGAGACGCTTTGGCCTTACATCATCGCCCAATTCGCAGTTAAGCCACCATCAAATTGCTACAGCAACGCTAAGAAGTATAAAGCGATTAGTTATCAAAGGCTTGTTCAAGATCTTAATCAGCTTAAGGGGTGTTTGGCTTCGGGTTACCCATTCGTCTTCGGATTCACCGTCTATTCAAGCTTCGAAAGTGACGCGGTCGCGCAGAGTGGCATCGTTCCAATGCCTGCACCAGGAGAGAAAACAATGGGAGGACATGCAGTGATGGCAGTCGGCTACGACGACCTCTCTCAAAGGTTTATTGTCAGAAACTCATGGGGAGATAGCTGGGGCATGAAGGGTTACTTTACAATTCCATATACTTATCTACTTGACCAAAATCTCTCCAGCGACTTCTGGACAATCCAAGTTGTTGCCTAAAAATCCCCATTTTTTCTTTTTGTAACTCCACAACACAATTCTTATCTCTTCGCAGCTGGACAACAAGAAGTTTTTCACAAAAGAAAAAAGGAATCTGAATTATGTGGTAGAGGCAGTCCCCTTATCACGTGGATTGACTGCATCTGCAACTCCTTTAGTTGCAAGACCAGCCAAAACTCATTAGCGAACACTACCGAAGTAAGTTTTGTTCCAGCTGCTATGGTTAGTCCTGAATAAAGTACTACACCAGCAATACCTCCTGTGATTACGCCGACTAGACCTCCAAGTGCCAAGTTTCCATTATCAGCCGTGTTTGGCAGAACGAATTTTCCTTGACTTTGTACTAATTCATGTAAGAGTCCACCTAACACACCTGCAAAGACAAAGCAACAATTACGCAGCCGCTTTGCCAAACAAGGGCACAAAGCAAAGTTGATTAGCTAGAAATAAGTGGCGCGGGATGTGGGATTTTGAACTCACGAAGGCCTGCGCCAGAGGATCTCAATTCCACCGTCCATATTAAGCGAGTTATCTTTGATGAGCTTATGCCCATTTCCTACATAAATATAGTAATTCCTTATTAGCAAGTGTTGATAGTAATTTTCAAGAGTGAGAAATATGGCATCAGTAACCGTCACAAGGCACTCGCAAGTCACCATACCCAAAAAAATACGGGAAGAAGTAGGGATAACAGAAGGAGACAAGGTAAACATGAAAGTGGTAGACGGCAACAAGATAGTAATTGAGAAAACAAACCAAGATGCATGGACAGACTGCACTGATTTTCTGCCTGAAGACTTCGAAAAAATACTCAAATCTATGCGTACTGATTCGACCAGCAGATTCAAACGCCTTGGGCTGGTTCCCTGAACTTGGGTGAGAAAAAGAAAACAGGCAGAGCCAAACAAGAACTCAAAACTGTATTTGTTGATACGTCGATAATTGTTGACGTAGATAGAGGAAAAGAAGACGTAATAGAGCTATGTAAACGATTAACCAGCACCAATTGTGCATTGATTAGCACTGTCAGCGTCTCAGAAATTTTGACTGGATCCTATCTAAGGAAGGACTACAAATCAGCCATAAAGAAAGCTGAAAAAGTGCTGGGTCAATTCCGCTGGATAACATTAAACGGCGAGACAGCCAAGCTTATTGCTGAACTAAATGCATACCTAATATCAAAAGGGCAACCGATAGAATACCAAGACGTAGCAATCGCCGCTTCTTTTCTTTTAGAATGTTCCGATGTGCTGTTGACTGAAAACAAAGACCATTTTGAGAGACTACCTAATCTCAAAGGCAAAGTAATGACGCCCAAAGAGTTTTGCCAAAAATTCGATCAATACTAATTTTACTTTTGTTTTGAATTGTTTATTCTTTTTCCAGTTCAGCTTTCACCTTTTCCAAAGCCTCATTTTGCTCTTTGCTTAAAACAGGATCTTTTAAATCCAGCTTCTTGATTTGCGACACAATAATATCAGAAACTGATGCATGGGTAACCCATTTTTTATCTGCAGGTATAATATACCATGGTGCCCATTCTGTGCTTGTTTCATTAACCATTTCTTCGTATGCATTCAAATAGTCAGCCCATTTTGAGCGTTCTGAAAGATCGGTGGCTGAAAATTTCCAGTTTTTGTTTGGGTCTTCAAGGCGTTTCAGAAAACGCTGCTTTTGTTCCTCCTTCGAGACATGGAGGAAGAATTTCAACACCACCGTGCCGCTCCGAACTAAGTGCCGTTCAAACATGTTTATGTCTTCATACCGTTGATTCCAGAACAGTTTTCCTTCCGCCTCAGAAGGCAACTTTTCTTTTTCCAATACCTCTGGGCGAACCTTAACAATCAGCACATCTTCATAATATGAACGGTTGAAAATTCCAATGGTACCCCTTTCTGGAAGGGCTTTGACGTTGCGCCACAGGAAATCATGGTTCAGTTCCTCTTCAGATGGAGTTTTGAAAGCAGTAACTTGGCAACCCTGAGGGTTAACCCCCGACAGTACGTGCCGGATTACACTGTCTTTTCCTGCCGCATCCATCCCTTGGAGAATAATCAACATGGAATAAGTATGGCTTGCCCAAAACAGCTCCTGCAGGTCAATCAGTTTCTGCGTGTTCGCTTCAAGAGTAGTTGATGCCTGTTCCTTTACCGCTTTTTTGCCTTCTTCATCTTCCTTTTTCTTAGCCCATTCTGGCTCCCAACCTGAATCAAAATCCTTCAAACTAGTTTTTTTGCCCGGCAGCACCTTAAAATCTTCTGAATCCATCGACATCTAAAACAACCTCATTGAGAATAGGTCACGCTGACTAATAATAGCTATTCTATCAATCAAAAGCCGAACAATTAGGATAAACCGCTCTGAGGAAAAATCCACCAAGATTGATTTATGATCTCGGAGCAGCGGCTTTTTGGTTTGGGAACGGGTTTTTTTGGGCTTAACATTGAGTTTC
>PLSP01000016.1:0-534 GCA_003165195.1 Candidatus Bathyarchaeota archaeon
GCCAACCTGGAATCCCCCGAATAAAATTTTTGGTCCTGTATGGTCAGCTCTTTACCTAATGATGGCCCTGGCAGGGTGGATGGTTTGGGAAAGATTACCACAAAAAGGCTTTAGCGTACCAATGGTACTATTTTTTGTTCAGCTAGTTTTGAATACTTTTTGGTCAGTGATATTTTTTGGTCTTCGTAGTCCTGGATGGGCTTTTGTAGAAGTAGTTTTTTTGTGGATAGGCATCACTCTAACTATGGTCAGTTTCTGGGCTGTTTATTGGGTTTCAGGTGTGCTATTTTTCCCTTATCTTCTGTGGGTTAGTTTTGCCGCAATTCTTAACTTTACAATTTGGCGACTGAACAGATAACTAATGATTCGTTTAAGACCCCATCTAAAATACAACCAGAAGTAGAGGAGAGCAATGACCAATATCTATTTGCCAATGCCAACCGCTGAAGAGGCGCAAGCGGTTTTTGGAAACGATTTCAATCCTGACAAAACGCTCAATGGGGCAATCGCGCTGGCGGCGGCGGGCGATCTCGC
>PLSP01000016.1:560-1687 GCA_003165195.1 Candidatus Bathyarchaeota archaeon
ACATCGTTTTGATTGCGCAGATGGCAGACGATATTGCGGATCGCGCAAACCTCAGAGAGGACTTGCTCGAAACAGCCATCGAGCGCTGGGGCGTAGATAACACGCGGAAACTGATTCTGATGCTTAGTTGGTTCAATTTCGTAAATCGCTATGAAAGCGCATGCCGCGTTCCTATGGATTCTGACGAGAAGCTGGCACAATCGTCCGGACCAATCTAGAGTAAGCTCCCAAACTTACGCAATTCTTGACTAAAAATGACCGGACAAAACGAATATTTTTTGGACTGAAAATTTTTATCTGTGCCATTAAATTGATTTGAGTTAATATTAGAAGATTAAATCAAGCTGAATAGGGATGAGTGTGCATTAGTCTTGAGAAAGGTGATGGTTATGAAAGTTGTTGCCATTAACGGAAGTGCGCGTAAAAACGGAAATACTTCTATCTTGATTGAGAAGGTCTTTGAGCCTTTGCGGGAAGCTGGTATTGAGTGCCAGCAGGTTCAGTTGGCAGGTCATACAGTTCGGGGCTGTAGGGCTTGTTTCAAATGTTCCAGTAAAAAGAATAATCATTGTTCCTTTGAAGAAGATATTGTTAATGAATGTATTGATAAAATGATTGCGGCTGATGCCATTATTCTGGGTTCTCCAGTTTATGTGACAGATGTTTCTTCTGAGATGAAAGCTCTAATTGACCGCACTTGTCTGGTTTCGCGGGCAAACGGAAGTTTTCTAAGACGCAAAGTAGGTGCCGCGGTTATGGCTGTACGTCGCGGAGGCGCTATCCATGCTTTTGATACAATGAATCATTTCTTTACGATTTCAGAGATGATCGTGGTTGGCTCAAGTTATTGGAACTTTGCCTTTGGCCGTGAGGTCGGTGATGTGAACCAGGATGAAGAGGGGCTGCAGACGATGAAAGTTCTTGGCGAGAATATGGCGTGGTTGTTAAAGAAGGTTAATAGGTCAGGTTAGGAGGGTTATGCTGGATAAAATGAAATACTTGATTCGGCTTGCCGATGGCAGAAATGAGCCAATTAAAAGTCTGGATAATGCAAAGAGGGTCGTCCTTGTTGATAAAGACACCGTTGGCGCAGAAGACATAACTTTTGCCTATTGCAGGTTTGAGGC
>PLSP01000016.1:1716-2718 GCA_003165195.1 Candidatus Bathyarchaeota archaeon
GGCGACACGATGTTCGTGCCCCGAGGCGCAGTCCACTGGTTTTATAATCCATTCGACAATCCAGTTGAAATGATCTTCGTGTATACAAAACCGTCTTTGAAGTCGGCGGGTTATCAGGTTATGAAGTGATGCGGGGTATGGCCATATGAAAAATAAAGAACAGAATAGTCACGATAGTTTAATTATTGATCAGTTTACTAAGCAGGCGGTTCCGTTTGCTAATATGCTCGCTCATTCCAATGAGGAATCTACCAAGTTGCTCATAAGAATGTCTCAGTTGAGTAAGAGCGATACGGTTTTGGATGTTGCTTGCGGCCCCGGATTGCTTGCTTGTGTGTTGGCTTCTTATGCCCAGAATGTCACCGGAATAGATCTTGTGCCTGCAATGATTGAAAAAGCACAGAAAACTCAACAGGAAAAGAGTCTGTCAAATATAGATTGGAAGATTGGAGAAATTTTGCCTCTGCCGTTCGTCGATTCAAATTTTTCCGTTGTTGTTTGTCGCTATGCGTTTCATCACTTCCTTAAACCGGAAGCGGTATTGAAGGAGATGATTAGGGTGGCAAAGCCTAAGGGGAAGGTAGCCGTAATAGATGTTTTTACATCATCAGCAGCTCAATCTGATGTTTATGATAAAGTTGAGAAATTAAAGGATCCATCGCACGTGAGAACATTGCCTTTGGCAGAGCTTCAGGCTATGGCTGTGAGAGCCGGTTTGATTAACTCAAAAGTTGAGTTTTATCGAATAGAATTTGGACTTGAAGATAACCTTAAGGCGTCCTTTCCTGATAAAAAGAGCGATATTGATAAAATCCGGCAGGCAGTGATCGCTGATATTGGAAAAGATAAGATAGGGATGGGGGCTTGCCGAAAATGGAATGATGTATACCTGAGTTTTCCTATAGTTACTATGGTGGGAGAGAAGCCATAGTAAATTATAAGGGGAGACCATGCGTATTCTTGTAGGATGATTTTTTGGGTGGTAAGGATGCTGAGTAACGG
>PLSP01000080.1:0-10306 GCA_003165195.1 Candidatus Bathyarchaeota archaeon
CTCGTGGACGATGACTTTGAAAGCACCTGCGCCTATGCCTAACATACCTGCGGCGAGACCTGCGACAAACATGCCTAAGCCGCCAAGCAGCGAGTTGGTGCAGCGGTATTTTACCACTTGCTTAGTGGATTCGTCGTAATAGCTTCCCTCCAACCCCAGCCAACGAGCAATCTTGTCCTGGCGNNAACTTTGAAAAACGAGGTGAGGAGAAAGGCAGCGAATAAGAAGTAGAGGAAGACAGGGGCGATTATGACGGTTATCGTTGCTCCGGCTATTGCGCCGATAATGGTATACATTTCCAGGTACATCGCCAGCTTGATATTGGTTATTCTTTTTCTGACAAAGGATGAGGCTGACCCGCTGGAAGTTGCGATTATAGCAACCATGCCGCATGCCACTGCCTCTTTTACAGGGGTGCCGAGCAGAACCAGGATAGGAGTAAGTATGCTTGCGCCGCCCAGACCCGTAAGCGAACCCAATAACCCAACAGCAATGGACAGCAACAGCAGCGTAACCATGTCTAACAATGGACTTCTCCAACAATTTTGTGCGGCTACTGGTTATTAAGATGCTGGTGTGGCTTTTTGTTATGGATATTTGTTGTAAAAAGTAGGGCTTTCTCAATCTCACAAAAGGCTTTTTTTTGGGTTGCTTTTTTGGTTTAGAGTCTTATTTAGTCTCAGGTTGAGGCGAAAAAAGGTGAAGAAGACATAAAAAGGCGTTTAAGACATAGAAAGATATTAAAAGACAGAAAAAGACACAAAAAGGCGACGCCTAACCTGCCGCTAACCCTGCAGAAACATTCCAAACAAACTTTTCCAAAATCGCCCTGTACGTTGTTTAATGATTATTTTTCTGATGTAAGAAGCACCGTTGCCAGGAAATCTTCTTGAAGATAAGTGTTAGCCACTTCCATTATGTTCCCGGATGAAACAGCATTGAGGTCGTCGATGTAATCCACCAATGCCTTTTCACTTTTGAATTGTATTTCCATGTACGCGAGGATATCTGATGTTTGCTGTGGATTATCTATCCCCCTGAGAATTTCCGCGATAATCAAGTTTTTGTTCCTTTCAAGCTCACTTGCCGTTACTTTTTGTTCTCTTAGCTTGGATAATTCTTTGAAGATTAGTTTCCTGGCTTTAACAGAATTGTTCATTTTCACAGCACAGTTAATACTAAAGTAACCGAAATCTAACCCCTTATTATGGTCCGAGTTAGCATCATAGGTAAGCGCACTTTTTTCTCGCATCTCTATAAACAGCCGCGAACTTGTTCCACCGCCAAGTATTACACTTATCAAATCCAACGCAGGCGTATCTTTGTGACTGGAACAAACTGTGCTTGCACCAATGCTAAGGTATGTTTGAGTTAATCCAGCCTTTTTCTCAACAACAAGCATCTCAGGCTTAGCAGCTTCGACAGGATTCGTCTTTCTTGAAAACGTTTCCTTGCCAATCTTATCTTCGAAACATTTCAGAACCGTTTGACAGGTTTTTTGAGTGAAATTACCAGTTAATATCAAAATCATGTTTTGAGGAACATAATTTGCTTTATGAGCAATGCTTAACTGATCTAAAGTCAACCTTTTTACGGTTGTTGGGAAACCTCCGACTGGGCGCCTTACTGGGTGGTTTTTAAACAAGGTTTTGAGAAGTAATTCTTCCACCTTTATTGTGGGGTCATCTGAGGCTTCTGCGAGTTCATGTTGAATTATTTTGCGTTCAATTCGGAATTTTGGTTCCTCAAAGTCTTCGTCAAAAAGCAGCTCTGAGATAACAAAAGAAGCCTCAGCTACCTTGTCCGGTATGATATCCATTGTACTCATCATGTATTCGTGTTCTGTGCAAAAATCTAAAATGCCGCCTGAATCTTCGACACTACGGGATAGTTGTATCCTTTTTGTTGAACCGCCAGCAAGCATGTGCTCAAGGAAATGTGCTGATCCCGCAATTTCTTCTGGTTCTTGATTTGATCCATACTCGACTGCGACGGATAACTGCGTGGTATTGGCTGATGGCCTAGGGAATAAGAGTACTTTTAAACCGTTTGAGAGTGTGTTCCTGAGCCAAAAAATGCCAGTAGTCATACCCTAAACCAAAGAGGTGCTTCTAAAAAACGTTAACAAAAAAAACGATCATCTTTAAAAAATCCACATTTACATTTAATTTTTTAGTGATACTACTGGTTTTGTTTGTGTTCGCTTTCCAAGTGGACGTGGTGCAGGAACCGATGAAAGATTGGCGCCGCGAAAATGCCGATTGCAACTATTTCTATTAAGCCACAGTACAAAGCGTAGATACCAGCAAATATTTTGCCTCCGTCTGTGTGCAATGCCCCAACAGGCCCCATGCCTCCCATCAGCATGAGAGTTGAGGAACGAGTCAACCCACGAGTAACCTTCAAACCCATGGTAACCCACCATGCCGATAACCAGAGAAGCCAAAAGCATCCAAAGAGAAATTAACGCGTATTTTGCGACCCTTCTGATATATTGTCGCTTAGGCAAAAGTTTTTCGTGGTGATGCTCGAACACGCCAACTCAACCCTGACTAAATTTGTTATCTTAGTGGACTTCGCCTCAATACTTTTTATAAAATCAGCGAAGCCAGATAAGCTTTTAAATGCCGTAAAGTAATTGACGTTAAGTTGACTTAAATGGCCAGGCTGAAATGTAGCAAATGCGAAAAAATTTTCGAGTATGAGTATCATGCTTTAAATTCGTTGGTTCACCTTGGGCCCTACAAGCGAATTCAATGCCCCGCATGTGGCAAAAGCAGCTTCTTTAACGTGTACTCCTCAGTGAAGGATCCTGTAACTTGGCCGCCTCAGCAGAAACAACAAGATCAACCAGCTCAGCCCCAGTTAACTGAACAAGAACTGGAAAAGAAACGCATCGAAGAATCAAAATACGAAAAAACCTAAAATCATATTCCTATAATCAGTTGCCTTTCTTCTCGTACTTAGCAAGTTTATCGTTTAACTCTGCTAGTGTGCCTTGGACTATTTGGTCGCTGCAAACCTGCGCAAATGCTTTCATAGTTGCAAAGAGAGCAAAATCAACCGGGTAAGTTGCAGAGATTTCGTTGTAAGCTGATACTTTTGCCATCATTTTCTTTTGAATTTCTGAGTAGATTTCAAAGGCTTCAAGAAGGTTTTCGTCTTTAGGTTTAAACTCTAAGAATTGTTGTGGAACATACCTTGTTGCCGTGGCACGATAGAGTTTCTTCTCTATGTTTCCAACCTTCTCAGTTCTTGATAATTCTATCAGGTTCGCTCTCTGGAGTCTTTGCATTCTTCTCCAAAGTTTTAATGTTGGTTGGTTAAGTTCCTTGGATAATTCAGAGACTGAATACTCTGACATGACAAGACTTTTGAGTATTGCTTGGTTGAGAGAGTCAGATACAAGAGTAGTGCTCTTTTGATCTAAGAACTTTATTAGCTTCATAGAATGAAAACGGTTTCATCTAAGTTAAATACTTATTCGTCTAAGAAGCCTTGAGACAAAAAGGGAAACGAACAGTTATAACAGTCGTTTTTACTGCTCTTTACTGAGTTGTCGAAGCTGCTGCTCTGTTAAATCTCCTCCAGGAGGAGGGTCGAGTCTTTTGTGGATCTTTCCTTTTTTGAAGAGAATTACTGTTGGGTAGTAATCAATGGCGTATTTGTCGCATAAGTCTGGTTTATCGTCTATTACTACGCTTAGACACTCGTTTGGGTTTCCTTTTGAGTATTTGCGAAATATCGGCAGGAACGCTTGAGAGTGAGGGCACCAAGAAGCGTAAAAAAGCACAAACGCACGTTCTTTCGACCGCAAGGTATTCTCAAAATCTTGGTTTTCGTCATGCATCAACTTTTCACCTCTCTTTCTTCTTCTGGATAATGGCTACTGTCGCAAAATGGTTTATTAGTGGATTTTCCACATCGACAAAGTGTGATGCGATTTCGACGCTCATACAGTTTCCCATCTTCCGAGTAAACGGGCACTCCGCCGCGAATCCAGAGCGGTCCATCGACACCTATACCTGGATCCTCAATAAAACCAATTGACTTAGCAAGTTTTGGCTCAAGTGTCATTTTAGTTTCAATGTCTGTGACTACAAGCCTGCCCGAGGGGCAATCAAAAGCATTTCTAGCAACATTTTCCCTGATTATTGGATTATTGCACTTGTAAATTTGGGCCCAAATGTCTCCTCCCCGATGGCAGAAACGCGCTGAAGCACAAAGTATCTCAGCATCCTTCAACACTAAACTGGGGCCTTCAAATTTCTGTGACATCTTCTCAAAAGGTTCATTATCGCTTACTTCGGTCCCGTCAAAATGCGCCTCCAAATGTGAGCCATCGCAAAATGGTTTATTTTTGGACTGTCCACAGCGGCAAAGTGCGTAGTTCGCTGGGGTTTTAAGGGGTTCTCCAAAAACCCATTTGGTTGGGATACTTTCTGAGTTACACTCGATTGTTGCACTGAAAAGTGGTATGTTTCCGGAAACAAGGTATGGCCCATTTTTGGTAACTGTTATTTTGCAACTATCATTAGAGGCAGATGTGTTTTGCAAAATTAGAACTCACCTTAGCTTTTTTTATACTAGAATTAAAGAGAAAGTAATAAGGTTAACAGGCTAAAAGAGCAGGAAGGATTATTGTAGCTCTGAAATTTCGGCGTGTCGTATTTGGCGTTTTGCTATTCCAGCGAAGACTTTGTAGAATTCTTTGAGGGCAACTCGATATCCCTTATCGGTAAATGACATGTCAAGGAGGTTGTCTACCCAGTGGATGCTGTGTTCAGCGCACTTGAACATGAGTTCCTCATGCAGCTTGTTGACCTGTGCTTCCCGGAACCAATCCTTGTTTTTGAGGCGTCCCAAGGGAACAAAGAACAATGGAACGATAAGGCTGCGGCAGTCTTTGACATCATCAACTAGCTCCATGGTTTTGATGATGTCATCCTCGGTTTCTTCAGGTAACCCCACAATTAAGGTTGCTGCAGGGCAGAGTTTGTGGTCATGCATTATTTTGAAGCCTTGACGGGCAACTTGAGGCCACTCTTCTGGCTTAAACGGAAGCGCTTTTGCAGGCATAATTTTCTTTGCAAGGGTTGCTGAACCTGTTTCTAACCCGATTTCTGCTCCCCACCACGCTTGCTTTTGAAGGATGATTTCTGAAAGCTTTTGCACAAGCTGGGGTTTTGCTGCTACAGCCGCTAGTGAGCAGTGGCTCCAGCTGATCGTGTTGACTTTGCTCATTACTGACTGATGAAGTTTGATGAGTTTTTCATCGTCTGGAACTGCGTTGTTCGAGCCGTATAGCATGACATCTTCGGAGTGGAGGCAGATTACGCGTTGTTTGCCTACATCCNNTCCACGTTAACCGCTACTTCACGAAGAATCTTATCGTAGGGGTACCATCTTAGCGGTCTTGTGGTTACATTGCAAAATTCGCACCCTCGACAGCAACCTCTTCCAAGCTCAACTAAGCCATTAACGGATGGCTGAACGATGTCGGGGATATCTTCCAGTTTTGGGGCATCCTTGGCTGAGACCTCCCAAAGAGCGGGAAGTTCCTCACCTTTTAGGGCGGAGTTGAATATTTTTCCGATAATATTCTCAGCTTCCCCCTCTACCACACAATCTATCATTTTCTTTTCCACAAGCTGGGGCCTGTATCGGAATTGCCATGCTCCAGGTCCACCTACTATGACTTTTGTTCCATTCTTTTTTGCTTCTCTGATAATGGGGCTCGTCACCAAAGCATAAAAATGTCTTGCTAAGAAAGGTTCTTTTCGGAAGACTGATGCCAACGTGGTTGATGCTGGACCGAAACCGAAAGGATCCATGGTGTGGATGCCGAGTACCTTCGCAGTTTTGATGTAGTTTCGCAGGTGTTGAGGGCTGACGGTTAATACGTTCAAGTTTTCTTTTAGCAGTTGAGCCTCGACTTTTCTGAGGCCATAAGGGGCTGCTTCTGGCAGTCCTTTTTTGGTTTTTATCGGTGGAAAAAATAGATAGCTATATAGAACGTCTGGAATGAAGTTACTAGGCGCGCATGTTCCGAAGCCTAAGAACTGGTTACCGTGGTAATTGCTCATTAATGTTCTGTCGGCTGTTAGAATTATGTCCGCCTGCTTATTTTCCATTTAGCGTCACATCCGAAGGGGGATTAACATTTTAGCGTTGCCATTGAATTGTTTCTAGATGCAAATAAACGTTACATTAAGCGGTTGCTTTGCTGTTTTTTAGATGCTAATGGGCGTGGTTTAACAATTGTCTAACCTGGGTGATCTTTAGTCTTCCGCAAATCGATTGTCTCTGCAATCATTCATTGTTCTTGATTAATGTTTAACAATTGTTGTATTTGATGTGGTTATGTTTATATATCTCTTGATTAAGTAAACAAACGTCTTATGACCATAAACGGCGATGAACATTTAACGTCACAACCAACAAAAACCCTAAAGAACAAACTAGACTCAGTCGACCTTTCAATCATCCGTGCCCTAGAAGAAGATTCACGCGTCAGTCTACGCAAATTAGCCGACAGAGTAGGATTAACCCCAAACATATTGCACAATAGAATTGAACGCCTTGAAAAGGAAGGCATCATTTTAGGGTACACACCAGTAATTGACTCAGCAAAAATGGGGTATACAGTAACTGCCATAATAATGGTTCAGGTTGAAGGCGAACACATCGTTGAAATAGAAAACCAAATCGCTAAAGAAACCAATGTCCTCTCTGTATACGACATAACAGGGGAATATGACGCGGTCGTCATCGCCAAATTCAGAGACAACTCAAGCCTTAACAGTTTTTTAAAGAGATTGTTAGCCGAACGGTACATAAAAAGAACAACAACGCTGATTGCCTCAAACGCTGTTAAGGAATACAGCAAAATAATCTAGCCCTCCCCTGTTTTACAAACCCTGAGTTTTTGACAAAACATGTTTTGTAAAATTTAATATTGTTGGCAGCGTTAGCTTGAGGCTAAAGAGTGAAGTCAGTTGAAGCGCTTCAAAGGCATATTGGTTGTTGGAGAAAAAACCATTTTCAATCAACTCGCACAAATTGTCGCCATCGCATCGGAGGCCAACACGCTTGAAACCAGCATGTTCAAGATGGACATCAACGAAAAACAGCTCACAGATTCAATGCATGCAATGCGGCAGCTGGAAAAAAAATCTGATGAAATAGCCTTCAAAACAAGCGAAGACATCACAAGCGGCGCCATAAGCCCCAACATAATAGACAACCTGCTTAAATGCGTCCAGACAGCCGACGACATTGTAGACACATACTATTACATAAGCCGAGAACTTGCACGGATGACTAAAGCCTACCCGGCAGGGCTACAAGAACATCATACCGACTGGGACTCGGTGTATGAGAATATGCTTGCCCTCGCGGAAAAATCTCTCTCAAAACTGTGGCAGGCTCTTACAACTGCTAACGCTTCAGAAATTTTGGAGTTGCGCAAAGAAATTGGGGCCATAGAAGAGCTGGGTGACGACGTCAAAGATCAGGGATTTGACCGGCTATACAGCATTGCGGCAAATATGCATTTTATCGAGTTCTACCACTATCAGGAACTATTGCATAAATGTGACGACATACTTGACTCATGCCAGGATCTCTCCGACTTAATAGTCTCTGTAGTTACCTCCATCCTAAAGTGACGCTTTTATGATTTGGCTTTCAATCCTTGTTCTTGCCTTTACCTTTATCGCGGTAATGTTGGTTTCAGGCAACAATCTGTCCGCCTGCGTTGGGCCAGTGATTGGATCAAGAATCATAACCAAACGGTTTGGCATGCTGCTAGGTGCCTTAGGTTTCACATTTGGACTCATCATTCAAGGCGCAGGAATGACAAAGTCAGTTAACGTCTTGTTACCGAATATGCCTATGCAATTTCGAGCAGAAGCTCTGCTGGTGGCGATTTTGATTTTTGTTGTGGCTGACTTAATCAGGGTGCCCCTGTCGTTTAGCATGTCACTTGTGGGTTTACTTGCAGGCTTTTCGATCGCAACGGGCGTCTCTACCAACATTGCTTACATCGTTAAAGTTGTCGCCATGTGGGCTATCGCCCCCTTGATTGCAATAGTTTTATCTTTTTACCTTATCAGACTCATAAACCGTGGTCTATCCAAAAATATTTGGCGTCGGTTGCGAATTTTTAAAGTGGTGCTAATTATTTTAGCTTTCTCTAGCTCCTACGTTCTTGGGGCGAACACGATTGGGTTAATTGTTGCCACAGGCGATTTTAACCTTATAAGCGTAGTAGCGGCGATCGCTGCAATATTTGTTGGGACTTTCTTTTTGAGTTCAGGGGAAATTAAGCGAGTTGGTCAGGAGCTTTATCTAATGCGATACCTCGACGCGACGGCGGCGCTTTTAACCTCAACCATCCTTGTTGAGGGTGCCACAGTTTTTAATTTGCCTCTTTCGAATACTCAAGCACTTGCATCTGCAGTGTTTGGGACTGGCATCTCCTACAAATCCAAGTTTGTTTCGATTAAGCCTTTTATTACCATCGCATTGACTTGGGTATTAGCGCCGTTGTTGAGCTTGGCCGTGGGGTTGATAATAGGCGTAGTTTAAGCGAAATTTTGCACGTTTTTTCAGGATTTCAGTTGTGGGCTGATTGAATGTTTGTTGAATAAGACATAAACTGAAAACACTTTGAACAATTCATAATAATTATGAACAGATATTAAAAATCTTTATATTTGGCTTATCAGAAGGAATGGTACAACAAACTGAATTGGTGTTACAATGAAAAAAGCTTCGAAAACTACTAAAGAGTTTACCCGAAACATCGAAGAGACCGTCATCTTCGACGCTTATGGAAAACCGCACATCATTTTTCAGAAGCGAACAGCGGGGGCATTGTAGATGGCAACTAACCAACAAAACGCTCCCGCACCAGAATTGAAGAAAACCCTTAGCCTCTCGGGGTTAACCATCAACGCCATGGCGTTAATCGCTCCAGGTGCGTTCCTATGGCTCACTTACGAGTTGCAGGCCGCTCAAGTTGACCCATCAGGAGTCTCTACGGCACCCGATATATGGACCGGCTTATTACTCGCATTGGTTCTTGCATTCCTCACTGCTGCTTCCTACTCATGGTTAGCACGGCGTTATCCCGATGCAGGCACAGGCAGCTCATACTACTTTGCTCAACGCGCTTTGCTAGACCGGGGCAGTAGCAACAAAACCGCCCGAACCGCAAAGTTCTACGTAGGCTGGCTTTCCCATCTTTACTACTGGGTCTATCCTGGTGTCATGGTTGCAATGATGGGCTTTTTCATAACATACATACTATCCACAGTGGGTCTCGTTATCGCTCCGCTTACTGAGGTTGCAATTGTAATTGCGTTTGCTGTCGGAGTCGGTTTCATAGCTTACAGAGGAATCAACGGATCAACAAAAACAAACCTCATGATCAACATCGCTCAGATCGCTATGCTTATCGGAGTAACTGGAATCGCATTAGCTTACCGTTTTATAAACCCTGATCACGTAACATTCTTTTACTCAAACCCAGTCAGCGTAGTCATACCGACCAGCGCAGCTCACATGCTATTTCAAGCAACTATAGCGATTCTTGTGCTAGTCGGTTTTGAATCCGTAACTGCGTTGACCGCTGAAGCAAAAAACCCCAGAGATGTTCCCAAAGCAATTATCCTTTCACTAGTTATTCAGGGAGCATTCTGCTATCTGCTCGAATACTATGGTATGCAGGCATGGATTAACTCAAAGTACACGTTTGCAGCTGCTGCAGCCTCTAACTCTCCTATAGGCGATATGATTATTCAGTCCGTCAACGGCTTGTTCGGTGGAGGCGGCTTCATCATCATGCTCGTCGTCGCTGCTGTCGTCGCAACCGCAATCCTCGGTACAACGCTATCTTGTATGAACACAGGCGTTCGAGTTACCTATGCAATTAGCCATGATACAGAAGTTCCTGCACCCCTCGGAAAATTAAACCCAAGATTCGGAACCCCCGCCATCGGTGTTTGGGTCATGACCTTGGTATCAGCTGGAATTGGCGCTTTCGGTGTCCTGTCGCTAACAAACTTGACCGCTGTTACTCTGCTGTCCAACTTTGGAACTTTCCTGCTCTATGGCATAACCTGTATTATCGCGATGCTGGCGCTTGCAAAAGAACGCCGTTCGGTACTGACAAAATACATCGTTCCCATCGCAGGTTTCGGAGCTAACCTCCTGATGCTGGTTGCAGTAATTTGGCTGGGAGTAGTAGGAGGAGGCGGCACACAAACCGCGGCGTTAATGGCCATAGGAATAACGGCAG
>PLSP01000080.1:10318-29842 GCA_003165195.1 Candidatus Bathyarchaeota archaeon
TTGGATGTTATTTTATGTTTTCATAAATTTTATGAACAAATCTCAATTATCTTTAAATGCGGTGCTGTGCCCCATTTTGATAAAATACAAGCTCTAAAAGGTGAAAAAATGGTCGAAAAAAACGATTCATTAAAGAAAGCCATCGAGAAGCTAAAAACCAACGAAGTTAGATGGGTACATTCCGCCTTCGTCGACGTGCGAGGCATACTGCAAGACATGGTGCTCCCGGCAAGGGATTATCTTACAGGCGAACCATTTACTGCTGGAATAGGTTTCGATGGCTCCTCTGTTAGAGGCTTCAAGTCCATTGAAGAATCAGACATGATTTACATGCCTGACCCAAAAACCCTTTCTATCATGCCGTGGGAAACTGACCCAAAACAAAAAAGTGCAATCGTCTTAGGCGATGTTTATGAAGCATTTGGCGGAAAAGAACCATCAGTCGTTGACCCCCGAAGCTATGTCGCAAAAAGGGCTGTTGCAGAAGCCGCCAAAATGGGTTACACTGGAATCTTTGCTCCTGAATTGGAATTTTTCGTTTTCTCCTCAATCGACCCTACTAAGCTAACTTGGGATCTTTGGGTTAGCCCCAAGGGAGGCGAAGGAGACAGCTGGGGTGCACCACGAGTGGTTCCAGAATCTCCAGAAATAAAGCCAGGCGGACACATCCTCAGACCAAAAGAAGCATACTACAGAACACCACCAGAAGACACAACTGTCGCTTTCAGAAACGAAGCTTCACAAGTTATGGAAGATAACTTTGGAATAACCATAGAGAAACATCACCACGAAGTAGCCACAGTCGGCCAGGTCGAAATCGATTACAAATATGGGCCGCTAGTGGACACTGCAGACAGGGCTCTTTACTACAAGTTTGTTGCCAAAAACATTGCCCATAAATACGGTTTAGTTGCAACTTTCATGCCAAAACCCGTTTACCTTGACAACGCCAGCGGCATGCACGTTCACCAGTCAATATGGTCTAAAGGCAAGACTGCAATGTACGATGAAAAAGATGATTATGCTGAACTAAGCCAAACTGGAAGATACTACGTGGGCGGTCTCTTGGAACATGCCAAAGCCTTAACAGCTGTTTGCTGCCCAACGGTTAGCAGCTACAAACGGCTTGTGCCAGGATTTGAAGCGCCAATATACGTAATGTGGAGCCGACGCAACCGCTCAGCCCTTGCTCGCATACCACTCTACTACAAAGGACCCGAGTTTGCCGCACAGAAACGAGTCGAATACCGAGGCGTTGACCCATCATGCAACCCGTATCTTGCCTTTAGCTGCTTGCTAATGGCGGGGCTTGACGGCGTCAAAAAGAAGATTGAACCAGGCGACCCAGTTGACGAAGACCTCTACAAGTTAACCCCCCAGAAACGCAGATCTCTTGGCATAAAGGAGCTGCCGACTACACTCAAAGACGCGTTGGATGAATTACAAAGCGACGAAGTTCTAAAACAGGCTCTTGGAAGTCACATCTTTGATGCATTCATAGAACTAAAAACAAACGATTGGAACCAATACTGCCTATATGTGTCACCGTGGGAGATAATGAAGTATCTCGACTATTAAGTTGAGAAATATCACCAAAATTTTTCTTTTTTGATATTTCATTTCGTTCACTGAGCCATCCATGACCATTCTTTAAATGTATGAAGAAATCTCAAATCACTTTATATCTTATCTTTCCCTTCAGTTTCAGACATGGGGTTTAACAGATGCCCTTAATATCTTCTGATGTACAAGCGACAGTTACTCTTGCGACTGACATGGCAGTCGTTATTTCTATAGCCGTTTTGGCAATTCAAGTATACCTCCAACGAAAAGCAACAAAATACAATACTTATGAAAAACTTATGAGTGATTTCTCTGCCACAGCATCCCTGTTAATTGACCGCCCAGAAATCTTGGAAATTTATGTACAAGGCAATGGCAAGCCGAAAAAATGGGGCAGATATAGTGAGGCTGAGAAAAGGGCTTTTAGCTTTTTTAGTTCGCTTCTAGGGCTGTTGGAAAGAGTTTGGTTTGGAGTGCCTGAGAAAGATTGGATCAATTACTATAGCAAATGGGTTAAAGACCTAGCAACTAATGACATCTTTTTGGATGTTTTTAACGATAATAAAAAGATCTATGATGTTTCATTCACAGATGAAGTGGACAAAATTATAAAGGAAGTCCAAGAAAAAACCACGCTTCCTGAACAAGAAGCTAAAAAATATCGCGCTTGATCTAAACAAAAAAGCAGCAGTCAAATGTTGCAACCATAGGTACTTGAATGTAGATATTTTCTGAGTATTTCACAACGAATTTTTTATTGTTCATAATTTTTATGAACAAATCTCAATTAAGTTTAAGTGAGCCCGTCCTTTATTCTGCTAAAATCAGTCCTGAATGAACGGTGACTTAAAAGGAAAAAACGACTCGTTGAAGAAAGCTCCAGAGCGCCTCGACTACTAAACCAAGACACAGGGCGACAATTGAGGAATAAAAGGATACTTAAATTGATGCAAACCAAACTGGGATTCTGTAAAGTTTTCGGAAACCATCCCTTTAACTCTTTTTTCTTCGGTAAGTTAAAGTAACCTCATAAATTATTTATGGCTGATCAACTATGTGTGGCATCGTGGGAATTTTCAACATAATTGAACCTGTACCACAGGCAAGAGACAAAGCATTGCGAATGGCTGCCAAAGTCAGGCATCGTGGTCCAGACTGGAGTGGAATTTACAGTGATGAAAAAGCAATTCTTGCTCATGAACGTCTCTCCATAGTTGATGTTGAACACGGCGCGCAACCCCTGTTCGACAAACAAAACGGAAACGTTCTTGCCGTAAACGGCGAAATTTACAATCACATGCATCTACGCAGCGAATTAAAGAAGGAGCATTTGTGGCAGACAAAATCTGACTGCGAAGTAATCCTATATCTTTACGACGAATACGGTCCAGACTTTCTTAACATGCTAAACGGCATGTTTGCATTTGTTTTGTACGATAAACAGAAAGGCAAGTATTTCGTCGCCAGAGACCACATCGGCATAATCCCGCTGTATGTGGGCTCGGATGACAAAGGCACCTTCTATATAGCCAGCGAAATGAAAGCCCTAAATGACTACTGCAGCACAGTTAAAGAGTTCCCGCCAGGCCACTACATGATGGGGACACAAGAATTCGTTCAATGGTACAAGCCTGAATGGGGTCAAAAGATTCCGACAAAAAAACTCGTCCTCTCTGATATTAGGCAAGCTTTGGAAAAGTCTGTGAAAGGCGAAATGATGTCAGATGTTCCCTACGGTGTTCTCATTTCAGGTGGCTTGGATTCATCGTTGATAGCTGCTATTGCCTCTAAATACCGAAAGAAGAGAGTTGAGTCGGGCGATCAAGAAGAAGCATGGTGGCCGCGTTTGCACTCATTTGCTGTAGGCTTAGCTGACTCGCCTGACTTAAAATATGCAAAAAAAGTCGCCGAATACATTGGCACAGTTCACCATGAAATAATATTTACAATTCAAGAAGGCTTTGACGCCATCCGAGACGTCATATACCACCTGGAAACATTCGATGTTACCACTATTCGCGCCGCCACACCTATGTATTTGATGGCAAGAAAAATAAAATCAATGGGCATAAAAATGGTGCTTTCAGGCGAAGGCGCAGATGAAGTCTTCGGCGGTTACTTGTACTTCCATAAAGCCCCAAACAAACAAGAATTCTACGAAGAAACCGTACGCAAACTCTCATTGCTGAGCAAATACGATTGTCTACGGGCAAACAAAGCAACCGCCGCTTGGGGCGTAGAAACTCGAGTGCCGTTTTTAGACAAGGATTTTTTGGATTTTGCTATGGGCTTTGATCCGGAAGAAAAAATGTGTTCTGGAGACAAAATCGAAAAATATGTTCTTCGTAAAGCGTTTGAAGGCTACATTCCTGACGAGATATTGTGGCGGCAGAAGGAGCAGTTCAGCGACGGAGTCGGATATGGTTGGATAAATTTCCTTAAAAGAAACGCTGAAGGCGCAGTCAGTGATGAAATGATGGCAAACGCTAAGACCAGATTCCCAGTGCAGACTCCATCTTCAAAAGAAGAGTACTATTATAGGCAAATCTTTGACAGCTTCTTTAACTGTCCAGGTGCTGCTTTAACTGTTCCAGTGGGCCCAACAATTGCCTGTTCAACCCCGACTGCATTTCGGTGGAGCAAAGAATTCGCTAAAAGCGCCGACCCGTCTGGAAGGTCTGTGAAAGAGCATCAGCAGGCATTGAACAAAAGCGGGAAAGAATAGACAAACGACCGAAATAGAGTCAAAAATTACGACTAATAATTGCTTTTTGTTCACCAATTTGGGGCTCTAAAACTCGAGTCTTTCAGTCTGTACAAAATTATCCTGATTATTTTGCAATTTTTTTCGATTTTGTTGATAATTAGTTCAGTCATTGGAGAAAAGTGTGAACAAATCACAATCAATCACAATCAACCTTATATAACCGCGATCATATGACTATCAATAAAAAGGGAAAAAGAAGGCTTAAAAAATGGAGAATAAAAGTGTTGACTTTGCATCCATCAGTAGAAGCGACAGCTTCTGCAGCCGAGTTTTCTTTATAGCTATGAAGGGAGAGTCAAAGAAGGCTCCATAGCGACTCCTTTGGAATCGATAATTATGTGCAACCAAAATGGACTCTATATGTATTGCATTTCAGGCAGGCCGTTGGCTTGCTGCTCAACAAAATTCAACATTATAGTCAGAAGCCACTTGGAGGCGGAATGAAATGAGCAAGTTTCTAGCCACAGTTAACATATTTGCAGAATCTACAGAGATAAACCACGTTGTAACAGCTTTATCAAAACTCAACAACATAGAAGAAGTATACGAAGTAGCAGGCGAATACGACATCGTCACTTTAGTTTGTACTTCAACACTTGAGGAATTTCGTGACCTCTTGCAAAAACAAATCATGAAAATTAAAGGTGTAAAAAGCACCATCGTCACTGTATTTTTGGCGCCTCTTAAAGGTCCTAGATGTCCGAGAAAAGCAGTCAGTGCATCAACCATTTAGTTGGGGATAGGAGCCATAGTGAATACAAATGTTACTTGGAGCCATGGAATAATTGATCGATGCAGTTCAGGCACTGTCAGTCATTCTTGTACTTGGAGTAACGATACTTTTAGCTTGGCTTATATCACCATACATTACTGGAGTTTTTAAGCGAAAAACAAGTCGTTTAGACAAATTATTCAACCCAATCGAGAACTTTATCTACAAAATCACGGGCGTGAACACCGAGCAGACGATGGGTTGGAAACAATATTTCCTCGCAGGTTTACTGCTAAACGTAGTTATGATGGTTATCGGCTTTCTTATCCTTGTCTTCCAAGGCAACTTGCCGCTTAACCCTATGGGCTTCCCAGGCATACATCCTGACCTTGCCTTTATGCAAGTAGTTTCGTTTGTAACAAACACTGATCTGCAGCACTATAACGGCGAAACAACCTTCTCGTACCTCAGCCAGATAGGGGTCCTGCAATGGTTAATGTTCACTTCTGCGGTAACAGGGCTATGCATGGGAATCGCGTTTATTCGTGGACTGGTCGCCGGCGCCAAAGATATGGGCAACTTCTATGTTGACTTCACCAGATCCATAATAAGGATTTTAATTCCGCTCGCCATAATCGCCTCTATTATCTTTCTTGCTTTAGGCGTGCCTCAAACCCTTAACGGTTACACTACAGTAAAAACTATAGAGGGCGCCACGCAAACACTCTTTATTGGACCTGTAGCTTCGCTCGATTCTATAATGCAGATAGGCACCAACGGCGGCGGATTCTACGGAGCAAACGCAGCGTACCCATTCATGAACCCCTCACCGATCACAAACATTCTCATGATTTCCCTAATGCTTCTTTTACCAACCGCGTTAATCTTTGTTTTTGGACAGATGATCGGCAAAAAAACTGAGTCCAGACCACTTCTGTGGGGCGCCTACATTCTCTTCGGTGCAGCTCTAGCTGTATCGTTTATTCCTGCTTTGCCTTTGATAGCTCCAGGCATAGAAGTGAGATTCGGCGGCTTCATGTCAAGCTTCTATACTGTGTCAACAACCGCTGCCACAACAGGTTCACTGAACTCAGCCTTACTTGGGAACCATCCGCTAACATGGCTTTCTGGTTTCTTAGGGATGTTTGTTCAGTCAATGCCGGGCGGGAAAGGCGTAGGCATGATGTACATGGTTATGTACATCATAATAACCGTCTTCATCGTAGGATTAATGTCTGGACGAACTCCCGAATATTTGGGCATGAAAATTAATGGGCGAGACGTCAAACTCGTTATGATTGCTTTTCTTATTCACCCAATGATCATACTTATTCCAACAGTAATAGCCTATGCTTCAGGTGCGGCCTCGGCAATAGGCGTGAGCGGGAACTCGGTAGGGTACACCCAGATTCTCTGGGAGTTTACCAGTGCCGCAGCAAACAACGGCTCGGACTTCTTAGGCGCTTCAGGTAATACACCGTTCTTCAACATAGCAACCGCCATAGTGATGTTAATAGGACGATTTGTTCCCCTTGCAATTCTGTTGGCTCTTTCAGGTTCAATGATTGGTCGAAAACGCGGCGGAACGACATCTGGTCTAAAAACAGACACGTTGATTTTCACTATAGTCTTGGTTGCCAGCATCATCATACTTGTGGTGCTTACGTTCTTCCCATTCCTGGCAATTGGTCCAATAGCGTCATTCTTTAAGGGGTTGGTGAATGGCTTTTGACCGATGAAAAACTTGTAAATTCAGTTGCGAGCAAAGAATCGGCGCCCACTGGCTTCCGAACAGTTTTCTCTAGGAAAGTGATAGTTGACTCGGTAGTTCGCCTAAATCCCAAATCTCTGTTTAAAAATCCGGTAATGTTCATCGTCGAACTCACTTTCTTCATCGTGGCAGCAATGGCGATAGCTCCACAAGTATTCGTGCCAGTAGCTAGTCCAAGCTCACAAGTCTTCTATATTCAAGTCGCAGTTATTCTACTAATTACAGTATGGTTTAGCACGCTCTCTGACGCGCTTGCAGAGCAGCAGGCAAAAAGCACTGCTGGAAGCTTGCGAAAAATGGAAACTGAAGTCTCTAGTAAGAAAATAATTACTGAGGGCTGGACAAGAAAAATAGTGATTGTGAAATCCACTGAACTGCGGAAAGATGACCTTGTACAAGTTGACGCGGGCGACATTGTTCCTTTAGACGCTGATGTGATTGAAGGGATTGCGATGGTTGATGAGTCGCTTGTCACAGGGGAATCAGCCCCCGTCCGCAAGGCTCCTGGAGACTCTTTGATCGGCGGCTCACGTCTTGCCAGCGATAATTTGACAGCTAAGATTACAACTAACCCTGGAGAAACTTTCATCGACCAAATGATAAAGATGGTGGAATCATCCAAGCGACCGAAAACGCCCAACGAAGTCGCAATAACCATGGTTCTTATTGGCTTAACAGCAATATTCACAATAATTATCCTTGCTTTGCTGGGAACGTCGGTTATGCTTGGCCTAGGCGCGGACCTCTCAGTGCTAATAGCGCTCTACGTTTGCCTTCTTCCCACAACAATAGGCGCCCTGCTGCCAGCCATCGGGCTCTCAGGTATAACCCGACTCTATAAAAGTAAAATTGTCGCAAAATCGGGAAGAGCTATAGAAACCGCAGGCGATACAGACGTAGTGCTCCTCGATAAAACAGGCACAATTACTGTAGGCAACAGGCAAGCCATCGAATTCATCGCGTTTGCGGGATACAACGAAGAGGACGTTGGCGAAGCAGGTTTTCTGTCTTCTTGGCCTGACGATACACCTGAAGGACGGAGCATACTGAAACTTGCTTACGAAAAAGGGTTCGTGCCAAAAGAACTAAACTCACTTTCAACCTCAGAAGTATACGCCTTTTCAGCTGTAACACGGACAAGTGGAGTAAAAATAACACGTGCGGCTCAACTCACACTGCCAAAAGGGGACAAATCTGGAAGAGATCGAATGCGCATTCGTAGAAAAGCCGCTATAGTAAACATTGAAGACGAGGCTGACATGCTTGCTCCTGAAATCGAGATAATGAAGGGCGCCCCTGAATCTATCAAAAAATTATCCGCTTCGGTTCCCAAAAATTACGATTTAGTCGTAGACGGAATTTCTGCCGCTGGAGAAACCCCGATAGCCGTCATGCGAAACGGGGCAGCCATCGGAATAATCAGGCTCAAAGATGTGCTAAAAGAGGGCATAAAAGAAAAGATTCAAGCGCTCAAAATTATGGGTATCCGCCCAGTTATGATTACGGGTGACCAGCCGCTCACAGCCAAAAGCATTGCCGCAGAAGTTGGAATCGATGAGTTTGTTGCCCAAGCAAAACCTGAGGATAAGTACCGAATAACGAAAAAAGAGCAGGCTGAAAACAGAATAGTTGCCATGATCGGCGACGGAACCAATGATGCTCCAGCTCTTTCAGCCGCTGACGTCGGGTTAGCTATGAACTCTGGCACCGAAGCTGCTAAAGAAGCAGCAAACATGGTGGATTTAGAATCTAACCCCGCCAAAATAATCGACGTAGTTATGCTGGGCAAGCAACTGCTAATGACTAGAGGTGCAGTTACGGCTTTCAGCATCGCCAACGATATATCAAAATATTTCGCAATAATGCCAGTTATATTTGCAGTAGCCTTACCGCAGCTAAGCAGCCTAAACATCTTGCATTTGGGCGGGCTTCACAGCGCGGTCCTATCAGCCCTCATCTTCAACGCAATCGTAATTCCGCTTCTGATTCCGCTTGCCATGCGTGGCATCGCCTTCAAACCAACCAGCACCATGACTCTATTCCTCAAGAACACCTTGATCTATGGCGTCGGCGGAGTCATTGTGCCCTTTATCGGAATCAAACTAATCGATCTGCTACTCACAGTGGTATTTCACGTTTAAGGAGAAAAAGCAATGACTGAACAAAAAGAAAAATGGAATTTCAAGCCCATCATCGGATTAGCACTGGTTTCGCTGCTCATCTGCGGTCTATTCTACCCCTTCCTGATAACTGGCATAGGCCAAGTCCTCTTTCCCAACCAAGCTAACGGCGACCAAGTTTCGTTAAATGGACAAATAGTTGGGTCAAACCTTATAGCGCAAAATTTTACTCTGCCCATTTTCTTCCACACCCGAAACGAAACCGCCGACCCATCCGCTTCAGGAGTAGACCCAGACATCCCCCTTCAGGATGCCTACTCGCAGGTTTCAGGAATAAGCAATGCTACAGGCATATCTGCTGACGCTCTAACAGCTATTGTCAACCAGAATCAGGAAGGGACGTTTTGGATTTTTGGCAATGCGTACATTAATGTGTTGAGGGTTAATTTGCAGTTGATTAAGGGTTATCCTGCTGAGTATGGAAATTTCACTGGGTAATAGTTGACTGACGATTTTACTCGTTCTGGTGCTCTAAAGCAGCCTTAGCAGTTACCTTTAAACAAATATCCAACTATTAGCTAAATTGTACTATATATGTCATATAAAATATTAATTGGCTTTGCATAAGCTGTAAAAAAGTATAAATACCTGTAACGCGTGCTCAAGTGGCAAGACCCTTATGTCAAAACTATTAGCATTCGTGGACATATTTGTAGAATCCCCCGAAATGGATGAGGTCCTAAAAGCCCTCGCGGAATTAGATCACCTTGAAGAACTCTATGAGGTCACAGGGGAATTCGACGTAGTAACTCTGGTTTCAGCAGCCGACATCGAAGAGTTTCGTGACATTCTCAAAAACAAAATTATGAAAATAAAAGGCGTTAAAAGCACTGTCAGTTCCATCGTTCTTAAGGCTCATAAAGGACCAAAGTGCGTGGGAAAAGGTCAGACAGCAGTTCAAACTCCACCTGTTTAAAAAACTCGCTTTTATTTGAATAAATATTTGCTTATTATTTTCTTTTTTAAAAAAGAAAAAAATGGTTTTTAGAGTTTAAGCTTAACAGGTTACATGGGGCAGAGTACAATTGAGGTTTCGGTTCTGATGACGTTGGGATCTTTTTCAATTATCTTGTAAACAACCTGATTTATTTCTTCAAGTTGAGGCGCTTCTAATATCACGATTGCATCGTATCTTCCGAATATGGCATCAGCCGTTACTGTTTCTTTGACCTTTTCTTTTAGCTTTTTAACGACATCTAGCGATGTACCTGGCTTGGTACTTAGGAGTATGTATGCTTTCAAATTTTGTGTCTCCTTTGGAAAGCTTATATTGGACCATGAAATATAAGGTTTCCGTTTCCAATTGGACGCTTGTATAGGATTTATGAAAAATTATGAACAAATCACAACGATATTTATATTCTACTGGGCAGACAAGTAAGTATAAATCAAAATGGTGAAAATATGTTTGGACTTATTGAAATAGCCTCAATAGCAACAATATTTGCTTCGATAGCAGTCGTAATGTACAACATCAGACTAGAACTCAGGGCAAAACCAATTAATTAAACACCCAATTTATTCATTTTTTAAAACCAAAGTTTCTTGTTTAAATCTCATTCTTTAAGATCAAAAGGCTCCTGCACAATTAAACAGTTTTTTATTTAGTAAATAAATAACATAGATTAACTTGTGGACCGATGGCAATTAGGGCAAAACGCCGAATTTACGCCAATCCCTGAGCCACAGTATCGGCATGAACGAGAAAAAGAAATAAACCCTGTCTGTTTCGATGGGTTCTGCACTGACTCTTTTCTAAGCTTCCTTGCCTTGTCAATTCGTCCTGCCAGGAAAGTTGCCAACTCAAATACCAAAACAAACGGTGCCAACATAATTAACCCGGTGACTGGCGTGGGGTCAGGACCAAAAATCCAGAAAACCAGCAGAATAACCACATAAGCTATGAGTTTGTTTCTTCCTCTCAGATACTTCATGGGAAAAATCCCAATTTGCACGAGCATGACGATGAAGACAGGTATTGTGTAGAACACGCCGCAGATTACAAAGAGTGTGAAGATCCAGTTGTAGAAGTCTTTGATGAAAAATAGGGGCGCTGAGCCTCCCTGCAGGGTAAAGTAGACTAGGATTCTGAAAGAAATTGGGATAATGAGGAAATAAGCCATAGCTGCGCCTAGAGCCAAGGTTCCGATGAACGCTCCCAAATAGTATCCGACAGCTCTTTTTTCTCTCTCGTATAAGGCTGGCTTAACAAAAGCGATCACCTCATAGAAAATCACAGGAGAAGCCAGCAATACTCCAATAATAACCGATAGATAACCCATGACAAAAACTGTGTCAGCCATCCCTCCTGCTATTAAGGTGGCTGAGTGTGGCAGAAAAACCGCTTTAATTTTAAGCATAAGAGGCGAGATAAGCGGTTGATATGCACCAAATGGGTTGGTAAATCCAACGATACTTGTGGGGATCCATCCTATGCCAATTGTAATTATAAGTGTTATTAGCACTACTTTGAGGCGGCGGACTAACTCGTCAATGTGTTGCCAGAAACTCAATGCCCAACTTTTAATCGACGAAGATTCAGAACTCATAAAGGTTTCATACCTGTTAAGCGGGTCGTCACTTGCTCTCTTGGATTTAACGGGTTTTTTCTGGAATTTGCCTACAAAGCTCTATAGTTAAAGACGAATGATTGGAAAGTAAATCGAAACAAAATTGAAAAGGAACTACTTACTAATTAACTATCTAAGCCCCGCATACTCCATTCTGGTTTAAGATTTAGAATCACAATAGCCCTTGACCGCTTAAATCGATTTGTTGTTGTATAACTACAACCACACCAAGGATTGCTCGTTTTTGCCACTGTGAAACCATAACGTCATTTTTTGTTGTGTGCTGGAAATCTGGGTTTTTTGGCCAATAACTGTGAGCGCCGTTTGTAGATTATGTTTGTTTTTTGTCTGTTTTAGGTTTTGCTTTGCTTAATGGCCGCCCCGAAATTTTTTTTGGGGTCTTTACTCTATGAACGTTTAGGTGGCCTTCTATTAAGCTTGAATATGGATGATAACGTTTATATGGAAGCTATGTAGCATGTGTTTGTGCTCTTAGAAAAGTTAGTTGGTACCTTTTTTCAAAGTGGATGTTCGGCATATCTGAGGAGTTGGAAGTTTGAAAGGAAAGATCACAAATTCACAAATCATTATCATAATTATTGGAGAAGTGATTAATTGACCACACAACAATTAAGGAAGGAAGATGTTCATGATTTGCTCAAGACTTTCTTTAATGAGAAAGGACTTGTGCGCCAGCATCTCGATAGTTACAACGAGTTCATCGACCATGGATTGCAAGAAGTCGTTGATGAGGTCGCTGAAATCCCAATTGAAGTTCCCGAAAACCCCTACAAAGTGAAACTAGGCCAAATATGGGTAATTGACCCGCAATCTCGCATAACAGGTCCATACGTCACTGAAGTAGATGGAACTAAACATGAAATTTACCCAATGGAAGCTAGACTAAGAAACTTAGCCTATTCCGCGCCTATCGCGTTAGAAATGACTCCAGTCATCGATGGCAGAGAACAAGACACTGAATTGGTTTATATCGGCAACATCCCTGTAATGCTTAAGTCAAAACTGTGCTTCCTCTCCCAACTTTCACGGGAAGAATTGATTGCTGCTGGGGAAGACCCCGACGACCAGGGTGGATACTTTGTTGTTAACGGATCCGAACGTGTTATCGTCGCCATGGAGGACTTGGCTCCTAACCGCGTCATCGTCGATATCGACGAAAAAGGAACCTCACCAGTTTATCAAGCAAAAATCTTTTCAACCACAGTAGGCTTCAGAGCAAGAATTGAACTTAAACTCAAATCAGACGATGCAATCTACGTCACCATGCCAGGAGTCCCAACAGAAATCCCGTTTGTCGTAATCATGCGCGCTCTAAGCATGGAAAAAGACAAAGACGTTGCAGAAACAGTTTCTCTTGACAGCGAAATGCAAAGCCAACTTGCAGCCTCATTCGAAAAAGCCATCGGCGTAGACACACCAACCGACGCAATCTTGTTCATCGGTAACCGCGTCGCCCATGGACAAGTGGAGGAATACAGACTTCAAAAAGCCGAAACCGCCCTAGACAAAAACTTCCTACCCCACCTCGGCAGAAGCGAAAAGAACCGAAAGGAAAAAGCGATTTTTCTCGGCGAAATGGCATACCGCGTCTTACAATTAAAAACTGGCAGAAGGCAACCCGACGACAAAGACCACTTCAAAAACAAACGTCTGCGCCTCGGTGGACCACTGCTTGCGGACTTATTCCGTGTTTCATTTAGAAATTTAACTAGAGACATAAAGTATCAGCTTGAACGCATCGGCGTTAAAGGCCCCATTATTACAGTGTCAGCCGCGGTGCGCCCCGGTATAATCACTGAGCGTTTCCAGCATGCCTTGGCAACTGGCAATTGGGGAAGAGGAAGAGTCGGAATCACCCAGCTGCTTGACCGAACAAACTACATTTCAACGCTTAGTCACCTGCGTAGGCTCCAATCACCACTTAGCAGAAGCCAACCTAACTTCGAAGCCAGAGACTTACACCCAACTCACTGGGGAAGGCTCTGTCCAAACGAAACCCCCGAAGGCTCAAACTGCGGTCTAGTCAAGAACCTTGCGTTATCAGCTTCCATAGCCGTTGGAGTAAATCCAGACAAAGTAAGACAACTGCTCTTTGAGATGGGAACCGTGCCAGCGGGTGAAGCCAGCAGGGAACTGCGCATTTCAGGCGCAAAAGTCTTCGTTGACGGAAACATTATAGGCTATTGCAATAACGCCAAAGACATTGCCAAATCTTTCCGTGAAAAAAGGCGTGCAGGCGAAATCTCAACTGAGGTTAACGTAACTTACTTCTCCAAACAGCAGACGGAAACCGAAGAACTCCACGCTAACTGCGACGAAGGTAGAGTCAGACGCCCTCTCATTATTGTTGAAAACGGCATCTCCAAACTTCAAGGCAAACATATGGAGAAAATCGGACTTGGCGAATGGACTTGGGAAGACGTAGTCAAAAACGGATTAATTGAATATTTGGATGCTGAAGAGGAAGAGAACGCTTACATCTCCTTGACCTTCGACCAGATTAAACCCGACAACACGCACGTAGAAATCGCCACGTACACGATTCTTGGTATCTGTGCTTCAACTATCCCGTACCCTGAACACAACCAGTCACCACGCAACTCATACCAAGCAGCAATGGCCAAACAGGCGTTAGGCGTCTACGGCACAAACTTCCACCACCGCGTAGACTCACGAAGCCACATCCTTCATTATCCTCAAGTACCAATGGTCGAAACTGAGCTCATGGAAGTAATGGGTTACAAGCAACGTCCAACTGGACAAAACTGCGTTGTCGCCGTGCTAAGCTTTGAAGGCTACAACATGGAAGACGCCCTAATATTCAACAAGGCGTCAATTGAAAGAGGTTTAGCCCGCTCAACATTCTACCGAATCTACGAAGCAGAGTGCCGACAATACCTTGGAGGCTTAAAAGACAAGTTCACAGTTCCAGAGCCCGGTACCCGTGGTTACAGAGGCGAACAATACTACAGGCTCCTAGAGCCAGACGGCATAATTAGCCTTGAATCACAGGTGGTCGGTGGAGACGTGTTAATCGGCAGAATCAGCCCCCCAAGATTCCTTGAAGAATACAAGGAATTCGAGGTTAAAGGCCCATCAATGCGTGACACCTCCGTAGACATGCGTCCCTCAGAAACAGGCATAGTAGATGGCATATTCATAACAATGTCCGGCGAAGGAAGCCAACTTGTCAAAGTCCGCGTCAGAGACCAACGTGTCCCAGAGCTCGGCGACAAATTCGCAAGTCGCCATGGACAGAAAGGAGTCATCGGCTTAATCGTACCACAAGAAGACTTACCCTTCTCAGACGAAGGCATCATCCCAGACCTAATCATTAACCCACACGCTATCCCCTCAAGAATGACCATCGGACAATTCATCGAGTCACTATCAGGCAAAGCCGCCTGCGCAAGAGGCAAACCCGGAGACGGCACACCTTTCAGCAACGAAGGACCAGACGAAATACGCAAAAACCTCACCAAACTCGGATTCAGCCACACAGGAAGCGAGGTATTCTACAGCGGCAAAACAGGCGAGAAATTCGTCGCAGACGTCTTCGTAGGCATAGTATACTACCAAAAACTACACCATATGGTCGCCGACAAAATCCATGCAAGAGCTCGTGGTCAAGTGCAAATGTTAACGCGCCAGCCCACTGAAGGTCGCGCCCGCGGCGGAGGCCTCAGATTCGGAGAAATGGAGCGAGACTGCCTCATCGGCCACGGTGCCGCCATGCTGCTCAGAGACAGATTGCTGGAAGAATCAGACAAGTACACACTCTACATCTGCGAGAACTGCGGTCAAATCGCCTACTTCGATATGAAGCAAAGGCGTTATGTATGCAGGATATGCGACGAGAAAGCAAAGATTTCACCAGTAATAGTTTCGTACGCTTTCAAACTACTCTTACAGGAGCTTCAAAGCCTCTGTATTACACCAAAACTTAGACTTAAGGAGAAGGCATAACCATGACAGTTCAACAGGAAGAATATATCCATAAAGTAGTTGACGAAATATCATTTGGCTTAATCTCACCTAAAGACCTGAGAAAACAATCAGTCGTTGAAGTCCAGACGCCAGACACTTATGACGAAGACGGCGCACCAATCACCGCCGGCTTGATGGACGGCAGACTAGGCACATTGGAGCCTCGTCAACGCTGCAAGACCTGCGGTAACACCGCGATTCGCTGCCCCGGACACTTCGGACACATCGAATTAGCAGTTCCAATCGTACATATAGAATTCACCAAAATCATTTTTGATCTTCTCAAAGCAACATGCCGCAGCTGTGGACGTATACTGCTCTCTGAAGAAGCAGCCAAAAAAGCACGCCAACGAATCGAACGCTACAACGAGATGCTCGGCACTATTCCAGACGAAATTTACAAGGAAATCATGACTGAAATCAAAGCAAAACAATGTCCCTACTGCGCTTCAGTACAGTACAAAATCACTTTTGAAAAACCAACAAAATTCATTGAACAAACTGAAGCAGGTAGCGAGCCTCTAACTCCAAGTATGATACGCGAAAGGCTTGAACGCGTCAGCGACGAAGACCTCGAAATCGTTGGCTTCAACCCTAAAGTTGCACGTCCAGAATGGATGGTTCTCCAAGTTTTACCTGTACCGCCAGTCTATGTTCGCCCTTCCATCACCCTTGAATCAGGTATCCGCTCTGAAGACGACTTAACCCACAAGCTTGTAGACATTATCCGCATTAACCAACGGTTAAAAGAAAACATGGAAGCAGGCGCTCCAACCCTTATCATCCAAGACCTCTCTGAGTTGCTGCAGTACCACGTTACAACTTACTTTAACAATGAAGCCTCAGGTATTCCGCCGGCAAGACACAGAAGCGGCAGAGCACTCAAAACACTCTCACAACGTCTTAAAGGCAAGGAAGGACGCTTTAGAAGCAACCTCTCAGGCAAACGAGTTGACTTCTCAGCACGCACAGTTATTTCACCTGACCCCAACCTTGACATAAACGAAGTCGGAGTCCCAGTTGACGTTGCAATGAGGCTTTCAGTTCCTGAGAAGGTAACGGCTTGGAACATTGAAGAAATGAAGAAGCTTGTTATTAACGGACCTGAAACCTACCCTGGAGCACTCTACATTATCCGCCCAGACGGCAAACGCATCAGACTCGAATTCGTTGTCGACCGCACCAAAATCGCCGAAGCAGTTGAACTTGGATTTGTGGTTGAAAGACACCTCAAAAACGGCGACATCGCAATCTTCAACAGGCAGCCTTCACTCCACCGCATGTCAATCATGGCACACTACGTCCGCGTACTACCCTACAAGACTTTCAGACTACACCTCTGTGTCTGTCCACCATACAACGCAGACTTTGACGGCGACGAAATGAACCTTCACGTCCCACAAAGTGAAGAAGCCCGCACCGAAGCATTACTGCTCATGCAGGTTCAAGACCAAATTCTATCCCCAAGATTCGGCGGCCCAATCATCGGCGCAATCAGAGACTTCGTCACAAGTGCATACTACTTTACCCGAAAAGGAAATTACGTGAACCGCGAGATGGTCAACAGATTGTTAACGACAACAGGGTATACTGGGGAAGTGCCAGAACCAGAAATCAAAGAGCCTCAGCCCATGTGGTCAGGTAAACAAATCTTTAGTCTTTATCTGCCAAAAACCTTGAATTACGTTTTAAAAGCCAACATTTGCCAAGGCTGCAACAAATGCGAGGAAGAAGAATGCAAACACGACGCATACGTGGTTGTGAGAAATGGCCAATTAGTTTCAGGCGTCATTGACCGAAAATCAATCGGTTCTGAACAATCAGAAAGTCTGCTTCACCGTATAATCAAAGATTACGGCACCCAAGCAGGACGAAAATTCCTAAACGACATAACACACCTGTTCAAACTATACATTTCACTGCGAGGCTTCAGCTATACCTACGACCAACTGGTTCTTTCACCCAGAGCACGCAACCGCATGGCAAAGACAATGGAGCGCATCCAAAAGAAAATAGACGAACACATTGAAAACTTCAAGAACGGCACATTACCACGGTTGCCTGGACAAACATTGGAGGAATCCTTTGAAATATACGTTATGCATGAGCTTGCCGTAGCCAGAGACGAATCAGGCAAAATAGCAGACGACGACTTCACTTTGGAAAATGCAGGTATAGTTATGACTCGAAGTGGTGCAAGAGGATCAAGTCTCAACATCGGTCAGATGGCTGCTTGCGTTGGGCAACAGTCAGTCCGAGGCAAACGTATCCTAAGAGGCTATGCTGGACGAGCGTTACCGCACTTTAAAGAAAATGACCCACTTCCAAGAGCAAGAGGCTTCGTCTACAACTCTTACCAAACTGGGCTGGACGCGATTGAGTTTTTCTTCCACGCTATGGGAGGCAGAGAAGGTCTAGTTGACACAGCCGTCCGCACACAACAAAGTGGCTACATGCAAAGACGTTTGATTAACGCTTTAGAACATGTCAGATTAGAGTATGACAGCACAGTTCGAGATTCATCAGGCGACATCATCCAGTTCCGTTACGGTGAAGACGGCGTTGACCCGGGAAAAAGCGACCATGGTAAAGCAGTGAACGTAAGCCGGCTAATTGATCAAATTAAACTCGGTGAAGAAAAAGGCGGAGAAGTTGCATCAACAGAAGAAATCAAGAAACAGCTCAAAAAAGTCGAAACACAGCTAACCCCGATTCTACTGAGCCAGCTTAAAGCGAACTTCGCCAAAAACAAGCTTACCAAGAAAGGCGTTGAAAAAGCCGTCACAGTAACCGCTGACCAGTATAAGCGTGCCCTAATGGAGCCAGGTGAAGCAGTCGGAATAGTGGCTGCACAATCTATAGGTGAACCAGGTACACAGATGACTCTTAGAACTTTCCACTATGCAGGAGTCAAAGAACAAAACGTCACCCTAGGTTTACCGCGACTCATCGAAATTGTCGACGCACGCAGAATCCCATCAACCCCAATCATGACCATCTACCTCAACGCAGAACATTCCCACAGCAAAGAAGGCGCCGTTGAAATCGCACGTAACATAATTTACACTTCCGTAGTAGATTTGGCTTCAGCCATCTATGAGGACCCAGTCCGTGAAGAAATCGTGATTGAGCTCAACAAGCAAATGATGGATGACCGAGCCATAACAATGGATGAGCTACAACAGAAGCTAGAGTTGCAGAACGCCACAATAACAATATCTGAAAACACAGTTCAGATTAAACCCAAAAAAGCTGAACAGTTAAAGCGTATGCTAGGCAAGATACCCGGTTCCCAAGTTAAAGGTGTTCCAGACATTAAACGTGTCTTGGTCACTGAGGAAAGCGGGGAATGGGTTATCCGCACCGACGGCTCAAACCTGAGCAAGGTCTTAGAAGTTGAAGGCGTCGACACATCACGCACCACAACCAACAACATCCATGAAATCGCCAAAACCCTTGGAATTGAAGCTTCAAGAAACTCGTTGGTTAACGAGGCCAAAGGAGTTCTGGAAGACCAAGGCTTAGACGTAGACGTACGACACGTAATGCTCGTGTCAGACATGATGACCACCACCGGCGACGTGCAGCAAATCGGCAGACATGGCATCAGCGGCAAAAAAGCAAGTGTGTTAGCGCGCGCCGCATTCGAAATTACAGTACCAAACATTGTTGAAGCCGCCGTAAAAGGTGAAGTTGATCCTTTAGCTGGAGTAACAGAAAACGTTATAGTCGGGCAGTCGATACCAATCGGCACTGGCTTAGTTGAATTGTATATGTCAACATTTGAAAAGCAAGTAAAACAAGGAGGAAAAACAGAAGTATGATAGATATGGATAAAGCGTTAGCGACGGCATGTAAAACTGGCAAGGTGTCCTACGGCACAAATGTTGCATTGCAGAACGCTAAAACAGGGAAGGCTAAATTGATTGTTTTAGCCTCTAACTGTCCAAAAG
>PLSP01000060.1 GCA_003165195.1 Candidatus Bathyarchaeota archaeon
GTAAATAGGCGATCCAGCTCTGACCAGAACTATTGGGGGAAAAGGCGTCCAGAGTTCTTTCGCAAAAAGGAAAGCTTTTAACAAACTTACTACTTACTACTCTTCAGTAGTGAAACTAGGTAGTGAGCATGACTCTGACTGTTGAGAAGGAGCGAGAGCGGATTGTTTCAAAGGGAGGCAATTCATCTGTACTCTATTTGCCAAAAGAATACTTCACCCCGGGTGAAAAAGTGAACTCTCGGATAGAGATAGATTCAGATGGAAACCTCAAGATGGTCTTAACAAAAAGACTCTTCAATTTCACCTGCGATACCATAAAATTCCTTATTGATAACGATTTTAACATCGAATATGATAAAACGGTAGCAGGCACAAAGGTTTTCAGTGCCAATCAAGGGGCTTTAAGTCTAAATTGCACGAAATCGCCCAAAGAATTGGAACCAACTTATGTTTCTGTTTCTCGACGATTTGATCAAATTCGATCAGTGAAGGATTATAGAAATCTGTTGAATATTCTAAAGAGACTCTTAGCCGCAAATTTTGATGCGTACATAGAACCTGAAGGAGATATTGAAGCGGTGCAAATCTTCAAAGACCCTCAAAGATACAAGTTAAGAGATGAATTCGAAGCAATAGAAGCATTGAATGATACCGCACGAAAAATAGGCTTTTCTATCATTGTCAGATTTAATAGCAAAAAGAACAGTCTAGACCAGATTAAGAATGCGTTTAAGGAACTCAGTCCTAAAGTCTAAGCTCTTCTTTGATGAGTGCAGCAAGACTCGTTATAACCTCATCCATCTTGGGCGTTCTACTTAATCCGATTACTGTTGCCCTTATGACATCTTTCTTTTCAACGCCGCCCACACCAGTCAGTTTTGAAACAAAGATGCCGACAACAGGTATGCCAAGCCTTTGGAAGAAATCTTGCCACTGCTCTATCTCTTCTTTCCGATCTTCACGACAAAGGATCAGGGCATNNCGATTCACGAGTAATTTTGCCTGGAGCATCACCAATTACGACAGCATGATTTTTGGAGGCTTCTTCAAACTTAGTGGCTGCTTTATCCGCAAGTTCAGGCGTCCATTCCTGCTTTGCGCCAACTCGTTGCTCCCAACCTTTGGCTCCCCTGATGAATTCGAGTGTTGGACTGGCTAAGTCCAAGTCCTCAGCGTAAGCGTCAACTCCAAGTTGCCGTAAACCTCCAGCCAAACTCTCAGCAAGGGTACTCTTTCCCGAATTAGGCGGACCGCCGATTACAATTCGAACTGCCAACTAATCGCCAAACCAGAATGGGTTCAGTGGCTATTAAAAACTTGCCACCACCTATATCCTTGAGGAGCTTCCAATCATTCAGGAAATAGCCAATTGAGTAGTGCGATGAGCGCGCGGCTTCAATATTCAGGACACGTTGTTATGCTAGTTCGGAGTGTAAGTTATGTTAGGAGCTGACGCGAAGAAATTGTCGCGCTGATCAGAACGTCGGTGTCAAGCACAACTCGAAGCTGCTATCATCCGTTACTTTCTGGTTTCTGCAATTTCTTGTTCGATTTCTTTTTCCGAAATTTTTAATTCTTTTTTGTCCATAGTTTTGAAGACTTCTTCCCATTCTTTCTTTAGATTTGGGCGCTCCAGTTTTTTCATGATGATGACGTCGCCTCGGCCGTAGACTAAGAATTTGTTTTTGGTTTCATTCCGAGTTCTTTGCGTCTGGACTGGGGTATGGCTACTTGTCCTTTTTCGCCGATGGTGGTTACTTGAGGCTCATCTGTTGTCATATTCTATCAGTAAGAATATTTTACTTTCATACCAATAATGCTTTCTGGGAACAAACATTCAAAACATCTTTTTCTTGCGTCGTTCTGCTTTTGAATTGGCATCTTAAGGTCGCATGTCCAGCGGGTTACGGGGTCTCCAGAGGAGGCAATGTCCGTTACAACGGCATGCGACGGCCCAAACCTTAGTTATGGTTCTATTTCATATTATTAAAAGGTTTAAATAGGTTTTTAATTGTATGAAATAGCAATGAGACACACAGAGCCAGAATACGCTTTCAGCAAGGCAGAGTTGCAAATACTTAGAGAACTCACTAAAGGAAAGCAATCCCTGCCAGAGATCAGGAAGTCTCTTTCGCTTAAACCATCTCTTCTTTCTCATAACTTAAAGAAACTACGGGAGAACGGGCTGATTCAAACAACCGGGCAAGGAAACAGAAAATACGCATGCTTTAGCGAAACAAAACATGCTTCTCTACTAAGAGACCTATTGATAGCGTACGATTTTATGAATTGGGAAAACATTCTGATGGGAAAAACAATCGATATCCTCTTCAAAGCTCTAAGTGAAAAAGAAGGCAATTTATCTGGTTTTTCAAATGCTACGCTTTGGCGTTATCTCAAAGAACTAAAAGCGAGAGGCATCATTTGGGAGACTCAAAAAAGGTATCAAATTAACCCACGTTTCTCAGTTCTCATAGACTTCATAAAGGAATATCAACGGTATTTGGTTAACAAGATTTCTAAAACCCTCTCAGAAAACGCCGTAGTTCTTTGGCAGGAAGACCTGGAATTTCTGGTCAGAGCACCTAAAGCGGCATCGCCTCCATCTGAAGACTTCCGCAAAACTGCCACCTCAGTGTTTGGACTATACGATCTTCCGCTTTTTTCAGAATTTGACATCTACTTTTACTCAACAAACATAAAAGAAATCAAGTCTGAGGATGCTGTACTGCATACGCTTCTTGCAGAACTAGGCAGTACGCGGTACACAACCTACGCTCTTTTACTGCTCAAAAAAACAGAAAAACAAATAGATAAAACATACCTGCTCAACGAAGCTGAAAGGCTTGGGCTTAAAAAACAATTAATCGGTATGCTTGACTTTCTGGAGAATCATAGGCGGCTGGAAGATCAATCGTTGCCCACTTGGAATGAATTCGTCGTAAAGGCTAATGATTACGCGGTGGCGACCTAAATGGTTCAAAGACGCTTCTTTGATAGGAGCTATCTCAATCAAGAATTTGATAAACTAACTGCAACCATAAAACAGCCTATTACAGTTTACCTTATTGGTGGAGGAGCGATGGCGTTCTACGGTCTGAAAGCCGCTACAAAAGATGTAGACATAATCCTTACCCGCAAAGAGGACCTAAACAGCCTGCAAACAGCTCTTGAAGACTTAGGCTACAAAGAGCATCTCCAATTCAAATCAATAGAGCATACACTAAAATGCAAACCTATGCCATACTAGAAAATCAAGACGGCTTTCGATGGGACCTGTTTCTAAGTAAAGTCTGTAACGCGCTAACCTTGTCTGTCGAAATGCGCAAGAGAGCGAACTCACTCTACCAGAGCTCCAGCCTAAAAGTTTTCATAGCTTCAAAAGAAGACCTCTTTCTCTTCAAGGGAATAACTGAACGGGAAGCTGATTTAGATGATATGCGAATACTTGCCCAATCAGGACTCAGCTGGGAAGTTATAAGTCAAGAATGCATGAGCCAATCGCAAGCATCGGGTGTGTGTTGGGAAGATGCTCTCTATCAAAACCTGATTGATCTTAAAGCAAAATACCGCATTGAATCTCCAATCGAAAAACCTCTAAGGTTGACTGCAGAGCGAAAGATTATCGAGATCACGTTGATCGGACAAATCGAAAAAGGAAACAACACCGTCAAAGGCATAGCCAAAAAAATCCATGAGCCGGAAACATTTGTCCGTAGAGAAATCAATAGACTGGCTAATCAAGGAACAATCATTATCGACAAATCCAAAAAACCAAACAAACTCTTCCTCAAAACAACATAGAAAATGGCCGCTGTTTGATGGACTTTTTAGCATCTTCGAAGTAATATTTGCTTGGTTGCTTGTTGGGCGTCTCTATGATCGTGCTTGGCTCAACAATTGAATCCGAAGGACAGTTAAACTGGCAGCGAAACCTCGAGGGATAGGGGTCTACTATTTGCAACAACTTTCAATAGCCAAAAAGAGAAGCTAATCGAACTACAACTGAGAGAAAGTAGTATAGGAATATAGTTTTTGAAACCAATAAAACGCGCAAAAAAGCAAAAAGAAAAACGCGGGCTATCCCGTTAATCGTTTTTTCATCAGGTTAATGCTAAGGATAAAGAACAGTAGTGTTACTCCGATTATCCAAGCGAAGCTTATGGCTAGCAATACGGGGGTGCTTAATCCAAGAATTGGCGGCACGTGGCCTGAGATAAGGGCTCGGGCGATGTTTACTATGTGGGTTAGGGGCAGAATAGCCAATGCGGCGCCCTGTGCAATCGCCGGCAGTCCTGATAGGGGGAAGAATGTTCCGCATAGGAAGAACATGGGGGTTAGGAAGAGGAAGGAGGGGAAGTTGAAGAAGTCAATGTTTGGGGCGGCGGCGGTGAAGCACATTGCGATGGAGGCAAACATTAATCCCCCGAAGAACGCAAGAGGCACCATAAGCAAAGCCAGGGGAGTTGATACTAACCCGAATGCGGCAACCACCGCCAAAACAATAGACGAGTTGATTGTTGATCTGGTGGCTCCCCACAGTAGCTCACCTGCAACCACTTCTTCCACGCTCACCGGGGTGGCGACGATGGCGTCAAAGGTTTTCTGGAAGTACATGCGGACAAACGAGGCAAAGGTGCACTCAAAAAAAGCTCCGTTCATTATTGAGATTGCAACCAGCGCAGGCGCGATATATGCGAGGTAGGATTGTCCTTGGATATTTGTGATGTATCCGCCTAAGCCTAACCCGAAAGCAAGCAGGTACAGGATGGGTTCAAGCAGGGAGGGAAAAAAGTTCACTGCGGCTGTTTTAGTGAATACGTCAAAGTTGCGGCGCCAAACCGTCCACACCCTATAAGTCAGTTTGGGAAAAGCAAATCGCGCCGGGGACTTGCGCAGGTTGGGACTGGTCATTCTTCACGAAGCCCCCGACCAGTCAATTTAAGAAAAACATCTTCAAGGTTAGCGCTGCGTATCGTCACGTTTTGCATAGGATGCTCTTGTAGGAAACCTTCAAAGACACCATGCGGCTTATCGGTGAAGATTTGCAGTCGATCGCCCAGCCGCTCGAAATCGGCGCCTGGAAAAGCCTCTTTAAGCGTAGGCAGCAGAGTCTTGTCGTAATCAATCTCCAAAACCTCTTCGCCAACATGTTTCTTGACCAAATCAGCTGGTTTGCCTTCCTCAATGATTTTGCCTTTATCAATAATCAAAACGCGATCACATAGAATAGCGGCTTCATCCATGTAATGCGTCGTTAAGATTATGGTAACCTGCTTCTTTTTTAATTCGCGGACTTCATCCCATGCCAGATGCCGCGCCTGCGGATCCAAACCCGTCGTTGGCTCGTCCAAGAGGAGGATTTGAGGTTGATTTATCAGAGCACGTGCGAAGATGAGGCGACGTTTCATTCCTCCCGAGAGGGCAGCTATGGGCACGTCCCGCTTCTCTTCAAGCTGAAAAAACTTTAGCTGCTCATTTGAACGTTTGAGGGCTTCGTCTTTTGGGATGTCAAAATATCGACAGTAAACGGTCAAGTTTTTTATGACGGTGAAATCAGGGTCTAAATTGTCCTCTTGAGGAGCTACGCCGACTAAACTTTTGATTTCCCTGCACTGCGTGTTGACGCTTAACCCGGCTAGTTTGAGTTCGCCCGATGTGGGAGGCAGAAAGCAATACATCATGCGAACCGTGGTGGTTTTTCCTGCGCCGTTGGGACCTAAGAAACCTACGCATTCGCCTTTGTATACTTTGAAGTCTATGTGGTCGACGGCTGTGAAATCGTCAAATTTCTTGGTAAGCCCCTGCGCTTCAATTAAAACCTCTGTATACCCCATGAAGGATCAAAAAAACATTTGCAGCCAACCACTTAAAACTAACTACAGAACCTTTCAAACAAGCTCAGCGGAAAATGAAAATGCGATACGCTTAGCAGAAAAAACTACTTCAGAAGCAAAAAAGTCAGCACAGGATGCACCTAAAAAGTAAGGGTTAATTCACTATTTTTTAAAGCCCGAGTTCATTTTATACTGTTGGTAGTTGCTTGTGAAACTTGATTTCTGGCTTCTAGACATTAATCCCAAGCTTGGTGATTCACCCTGTGAGCTTTGGCTTTGGGGTGTTGACACAAGCGGTGATCGAGTGCTTGTTGTTGATAGGAACTTTACTGCGTATTTTTACGCTATGGTCAGAGAAGGCTTTGATGCGTCGAAGGCTGCGGCAGAGATCTGTAGCGCTTATCCGTCTGCAATAGTGAAAGCTGAAGTTGCACAACGCCTGTTCTTTGGCAAACCTGTGCAAGCAATAAAAGTCAGCTGCAGAGTCGCAACCGAAACTGGCAAGCTTGCAAAGCAACTTCGAAGCTTCGAAGCCGTCGAAGACTGCCTCGAAGACGACATCCGCATACCAATGAGGTACCTTATCGACAATGACGTCGCCCCTTGCGCTTGGCACAGCGTTGAGGTGGAAGAATTTGAAAACCCGCCGAATATAAGAGCCGACAAGGTTTACTTTGCAAAGTCTACACCAAAACGGCTTGACAGAGAAATCGAGCCGCAGTTACGTGTTCTAAGCGTCTCCATGGTCAGTTACAGCCAAGAAGGCTCACCTAAACCCGATAGGAACCCGGTTGTAATCATCTCCACCGTTACCAGCACAGGCCAAGAAAAACAGTTCATCGCAGATGAAGACAAAGACGACAGACCAGTCATTGAACATTTCATCGAGTATGTTCGAAGCTTTGACCCTGACGTCATCGTTAGCTTCGGGGGCAACAGCTTACAGTGGGACTACTTAACAAAGCGAAGCCACCGATGGCAGCGGACATTTGATGTCGACAGAGCTGGAAAGGAACCCCACACCGGCATCTATGGACATGTATCATTCACAGGAATAGCAAACGTCGACCTGAACGATTTCATGGATGTCTTTCCCGAAGTAAAAGTGAAAACGCTCTCCAACTTGGCCTCGTATCTAGGTGTACTAGAAGAGGGCTCAAAAAGCGAAGTAGAGGATGTAGAATTTGCTCACTTCTGGGATGATCCCACAAGACGAGAGGAGCTAAAGCGGTTTAGTCAAAGCAACGCCCGAAAAATTCAGGGTTCTGCTCGACTACTGCTAGACTTTGCGATGGAGCTGTCAACTCTTGTTAGTTTACCGCTGGACCACGTCATGACTGCTGCAACGGGGTTTAGGATTGAATGGTTTTTGATTAAGCAAACCCGTAAAATTGGCGAGTTGATTCCAAGACGAGTTGAGCAGCCCTACATACATTACGCCGGCGGATTGGTGCTCTCGCCTAAGCCTGGCTTGCATGACAACATCGCGGTTTTAGACTTCAAATCAATGTACCCCAACATCATGATACTATACAACCTTTCTCCGGACACCTACATCGCCGAAGGGAAGCCTGAGCCAGCAAGCGGGGTCTATGTTGCCCCAGAAGTAAAATACAGATTTCGCAAAACACCTCCGGGATTTTACAAAGAATCTTTAACCTACCTCATAGCAGTCAGGAATAAGATTCGTTCTCGAATGAAAACACTCAAGCAGGGAACATTTGAATTTGCCATTTTGGATGCTAGGCAAAAAGCGGTTAAAATCATAACAAATGCTGCTTATGGGTACGTCGGCTGGGTTGGGGCAAGATGGTACATTAAGCCTGTTGCTGAAGCAGCGTCCGCTTGGGGCAGATACACTATTCAGAGCGCCATCAACATGGCTGAAAGCAGAGGATTAGAAATCATTTATGGAGACACAGACAGTCTCTTTTTGACCAATGACCCCGAAAAACTGCTTGAACTTGGAGCCGCTATCAATGTTGAGTTGGGTTTGGAGGTGGAAGTAAGTGATGTTTACAGGAGTGTTTTTTTCACTGAAGCAAAGAAACGCTATGCTGGACTGCGAGAAAACGGCACCCTAGATATCGTGGGCTTGGAGGTCATAAGGGGCGACTGGGCTGAAGTAGCCAAACAGGTACAAGAGCACGTACTGGACATTATACTGCGAGGTCAACCTCCTGCAAAAGCAGTTGATTACGTGCACTCGATCATCACTGACCTAAGACACGGAAAAATCCCGCTTCAAGAACTAATCATTTGGAAAACCCTATCCAGACCACCAGAGAAATACGCTGTTCGGGCTCCGCATGTGCAAGCAGCAAAAATGCTAATCGAGAAAGGCTGGAGGTTAACGAGCGGCGACAAAGTAGGCTACGTCATACTGGGAGGCAAAGGCCGCTTTTCCAGTCGAGTTAAGCCTTACGTTTTCGCCACCGCCGACGAAGTTGACGTTGAATACTACATATCCAATCAGGTAATCACAGCAGCAGAGCGAATACTTGGATTTTTCAACATAAACGAAAAGGAACTAGCAAATAACGAAAACCAACGGAGCCAAGAAAGCCGAAGCCTAATGGATTACCTTTGAAATCAAAAAATTACTGCAACTAAAAGATCAAAAAAGAAAAAAATCAAAAAGATTAGATTTAAAGGTTTAAGCTTGCGGTATGGCGTCTTGGAAAGTTATCAGTTCCACGTTTAAGACGGGTTTTACCGCTTCGGAGATTCTTGAGGCAACGATACGTCTAATGTTCTTTTCGCCTGCGATGTCCACAATACGCTGAGTTATAATGCCGTCGAACACTACTGTGTCTACGCCCGTAACTGTCTGCAACCTTTCTGCAAGCTGGCTTACCGGTAACCGTTCGATGTTCTCAAATTTGTCGCTTAACAGCACAGCTTCAAGTGTGCCCAGCAATGCTTTTGCGGCTTGACCTATAGGTTCTGGAACTTCAATTTTGATTCTCGGTGGTGGAGGCGGAGCAACGTGCTGAGGCGGTGCTTCCTGTTTCTTGGGTTTAGGTGCGCCTCCTTGAGCTTCGGCGATTGGTACTCTTGAATCCAAGGCTTCAATGATTTCTTTGCAGTTGCATTCCTCGATCTCTTTGCCTCTTGGAGCGCGACCAACGAATTTTATGTTGGTGACCTGTTGAAGCTCTTTTAAGATGAGATCTCCCCCTCGATCGCCGTCAAGCAATGCTGTAGCTGGCTTCTCTCGTGTTAATTTCTTTATAGATTCAGGTACTTTTGCGCCTTCAAGTGCAACCGTGTTGAATAATCCGCAACGCATTAAGTTGATTATATCTGCACGTCCTTCGACAACGATGATTTCTTTGGCGTCCTCTAAGCCTGGACCTGCAGGCAAGTCTTCTGGACCATATTTTTCCACTTTTTGAATTTTCATGGTTTCGCTGATTTCTTTGTAAATCTCATCTACGCTTGGCATCGATTCAATTGTCCATTTGTGGAGGATTTCTTTAGCTCTGTCTATGATTATTTTACGACGTGCTTCCCGAATGTCTTCGATTCTTTCAAGGTTTACTTTGGCGCCGCATGGACCCACTCGGTTGATGCTCTCTATGCTTGCTGCAATGAGCGCTGTAGATACACGGTCAAGGCTGGTAGGTATCGTTATCGCGCCTGTGGTTCGGTCGTTTTTTGAGTGTAAATCGATTTCAATTCTTCCGATGCGGCCTGTTTTCTGGAGTTCTCGCAAGTCAAGTTCTGGCCCAAAAAGTCCTTCTGTTTGCCCGAAAACTGCACCTATTACATCGGGTTTTTCAACAACACCTTCAATTTCAAATCTAGCGTGCACAACGTACTTTATCGTAAATGTTTGGGATGTTCCCGTAAATGTCAACTCCTAATGATATGATTATATATTATTTAGTTAAGTTAATCACGAAAGCGAGTTTTTTCTCCCGCGTTCATGAGATTTCTTAATTCTTCTTATTAGTTTGATACAAAATAGGCGAGTTCCGTTTAATAACATTTGTGGTGTACACATAAAACTTGGACACCAGCCATGGTATAAGGTTTGAGCAGCATCAGCGTCGGCCTCGCAAGCAAGAGAATTTCACTATAAAAAGGCAGCAACCAAGCAAGCATTAGAGAAGAGATAATGAGAGGGGGAGGGGCCTACATTTTACAATAGTGTTCCATAGGTAAAATGCGTAGCTTACCCTAAGAGCGTCCTCTATAGAAGGGAAGGGGTCTAATATTTACAACAAACTTCCATAGGTAAATAGGCGGTTTAGGCATCGTTCTTTTGGCGGTTCTGCTTCTAAAAGACTTAATCTGCAACTCGTTCAAATTGCAGAGATAGGAGGGAAGGGGTCTAATATTTACAACAAACTTCGATAGGTAAATATCGGTATCCTCCACGAGACCAAAAGACTTCCGTTGGGATCTTATTTTTTCACGCCAATTTTCTGGAGAGATAAGGGTCTACTATTTGTGACGGTTTTCTATATACAAATAGGCGGTCTAAACATCCGCCTTTTGAAGAGTAGAGATGGACAGGGACATATTTTTCACAACTAAAACACATGCAAAAAGTGACAGAAAAACGTCGGCTAGCCCATTAATCGTTTTTTCATCAGGTTGATGCTGAGTATAAAGAACACAATGGTGTTACTCCGATTACCCAAGTGAAGCTCATGGTTAGAAGAACTGAGGTACTTAACCTAAGGATTGGTTCCACGTGTCCCCAACCGGCTTTAAGAAATTTCCAGGAAGCCCCATGACAAAGATGCATCAATCCAGGGGCAATGTTAACCGCTAAACGAGCCGCATGGGTTTCCATAAAGATTATTTGAAAAAACGCATAAAAAATGGAAAACACGTGAACTTACCCTGAAGTTAACCAAGGAGTAGCTTCAAAAATCTTAACGAGAAGACATTTGTAATATAATTCACAGCAAGAAGCGAAAAAACAATAGGATGTATTTTTGGATTAGATCGGTTATAAGCCGTAATTATACTGTTTTCTCTTATTAAAAAAAGAAAAAGGGGAATATTTTTTGGATTTCCTATGATCGTTTTTTCATTGATAGCAGAATCAACGCGCCGATTATTATGAGGACTATTATGATGGCAATTGCTGAGCCTATAACATAGGTGTTGGTGTTTGATGCTGGGGCGTTGCTAACTGCGGGAGTTGCCGATGTTGTTGCGCTACCTACATCAAATGTAGTCATAGCCAAGGATGACCAATAGCCATTGGTTCCACTGAAGGTTGCGTACATTGTGTAGGTTCCTGGAACAGTAGGTGTGTAGACATAGCTGTATGTGCCATCTAATGTTGTTGTGGGAGTAGCGACGTTGAACGTGTTGTTGTTGGGGTCGACCACGGTTAATGAGACTTGTACGCCTGTGAAGTTAGTTGGTTCGGGTTTTTGTTGATAGACGTAACCCATCCAATCCTTCATGCTTGCGTCAGACGGACATGGGACACCGTTGGGGAAATCTGCTGCCTGCTCATTCTGCTTTGTGCCGGCGGAAACATCCATCACTGTGCCTTCGATAACAACGTTGTCGCCTAATCTCGTGAACTTGGGTCCGGCAGTCACTGTAGTTGAGCTTGGTCCTCTGCCTACGCTGTAAATTTGGTCGTCATAACCGTTGAAGAAGGTGGCGTAACCGTCTGCAATTGCATAGCTTGTCGGTGAAGTAGCTGGTCCAGCCAAGTATGAGGTGTAGTCTGAAAGTGTCCAGATTTCTGATCCGTTGGTTGCGTTGACTGCACGTGTTAAGGCGCCTTTATAGATTGGGCTTGTCGCAGTGTGCTCAGAAGTAATTAGGTAGACAACTCCATTTCCAATAGCTGTGACAAAGGTCGGGTAGTGATTATAGGCTGTGTAGAAGCTACTAAACGTGCTATTCCCTTCACCGCCTGTGCCATATGTCCAGAGTAGGTTTCCAGTACTCAAGTCATAGCAGTAGAGTATGCCGCCGTATTGTGAGCTGTAAAGTTTTCCATATGCAGCAACGCCTTGCACATAAGAGATACCTGTGTTGCCATAGTAGTCAAAGGCTGTTTGAGATGCGGTTGGACCCCAAAGTTTCTGGCCCGTCGCCATGCTGTAGCCTACCCATTGTCTGGTTTCTCTGTAAGCTTCTGTGAATACACCCACTGTTGGGTCAGCGACCCCTGTGAGAACGGTGACATTACCTGGAGGCGCTGGCAGCGTGTTCCACCAAAGCACTTGACCAAATGTGGAGTGCGTGGTGTTAACATCGATGGCAAAATAAGTGTATGGTGTGCTGCTTGCTGAAACTGCTAAGCTTGTGCTCACTCCTGGAAGAGTGCCATTATAGCAGAGTAGCATGTTGTCGTAGAAAGCCGCAAATACCGTGAATGGATAGGACGGTCCAAATGGGTTAAATGCCAGAGGCATCGGGTTTGCAAATGGTAACGAGACGCTCCAATCATAACGTACGCTGGGATTACTCTGGTTTGAAATGCTTGCATCAACTGCTGTTCCTGAGGGAGTTGTAACAAAGCCTGTAAGGGTCGGTGATAGATTCGGCGGGTAATTGTAAGACCATAGCTTGGATGAATTCCATTCGCCTAGACTCCAGTTTGGACTAGCGGGAGTGCCTGTGTTAGTCAAAACATATCTTAGTTGCTCTCCATTGACTCCCATTGCTTCTGTGCCTGATGGAACGTTTGTGACGTTAAACAGCCAGTCTCCTGTATCAGCGTCAAAAGCTTCGCCAAAGTTGCTAGTGAATAAGATCGCTGGGTAAACACCATGTTGGTTGGGGTCTTGAACGTCATAGATATAGCCAAATGAGAGAGCTGGAACATCGCTTCGTGACCAAATAAGTTGTCCAGTGCGTAAGTCAACGCAGTCAGTTGGTCCATAAGGAGAGCCTGCGCCGAATCCGTTGTTAGGCACACCCGTGAACGAGACTGGTTCTGTGTAGTAGAGTTTGCCGTTTAGCACTATGGGATTAGCGAATCTTTGATTGTATGCTGAACCTTCAAAATATGTGTCTCCAGGAATGACAAAGTTGTTGCCGCCGACGACTCCGCCAGACTGTAATGGTTTGGTCCACATGACATGGCCGGTTAGAGGCCCAATTGCGTCAGGGATGAACGACTGTTGATTTGATTCAGGCATGCTAAAGCCTGCATATCCTGGTGCCCCTCCGCCAAGCCAGTTAGAGGCGATAGTCCACCATAAGTTGTTTTCACCATAGATTGGGCGTGTCCAATAGTCTGCTGGAAGTGGAAAGCTGGAAATGGCTGCTGGCAAAGGTGTAGATTGCACATCGAGTGTTACGCTTGCTGAACTTGGAAGGTACATATCGTTGACTAGAACTGAAGCGGGGTTGTGGTCATATTGATTGTAGGCTTGCCCGGGGAAATTGAAGATAAGCGTGTAATTGCCAACTTGATTGGGAGTGTAGGTGATAAATTGTGATGACGTGGTATCTGAGATGTAAGGGAAAATTGTTGAATTCACATCTCCATTTGGAGCTATTACAGTCAGGTTGTAGTTGTGGAATCGCCAGTCGTTGCTTACTGCGATGGAGGGATCAAAGGTTTTGTCAAGCCAAAAAACAACGAGCACCTGCTGACCGACTCCAACCGGATTAGGTGCCGCATTAATGTAAGCAAATGTTGGAATGTTCCATGAAGGAGTGTGCGATTTAGCGGTAGGTATGAGCATCATTGAAGTACACATTACGATTGATAGGAAAATTGCGATGGCAATAGATTTATTTCTATTTTTTTTAACTTGCATCCTTTTTTCTCCTAAAATTATTGGATAGAAGTATCCAATTATCTATTGCATTCTAGAATCTTTATAAGCTTATGCTTAATCCCAGAAAAGAGGCAAAAGCTGGGCATAAAAAGCGTCAATTAATATATTCTGGTCTAAATTAATTAAGAAAAGTTACAAATCACATATAAACAGTAATTTTTAAGATTAGATCCATTAGCACATATTGGACTGATTTTATTGGAGAAACGTTAAAAGGATTAACTTACAACCTAACTTTATAATGTTGAATTGCTGGTGATAATGTTGAGCGACAATTACGCACCTCTAGTCGGAGACAACTACGCTCCTGAAAAAATCAGAGTCATAATTCCCGTGGGCGGAAAAGCAACACGTCTGTTGCCCTTGACAGCCGAAACAAGCAAAGCTTGCCTGCGGTTACTTAATAGACCGCTCGTGGAGTTCTCTCTTTTTTCATTAGCAAACCAAGGCATCCGCAACTTCATATTCGGGGTGAAAGGCTACACTAACTACCGTGATCTCTATGACTATTTTGAGTCAGGATACGGGTTCAGCGCCCGCTATGGCATCAAACCGCGCATCCACATAAAGTATCAACCTAACGTCGAAGACCTAGGAAGCGCTGACTCAGCCCGAATCAACATGGAGTACTACGAGCTCTGCAATCCAGTATTCGCTGTTCAAGGAGACAACATCTTTGACATTAATGTAAAAAGCCTAATCGACTTCCACAAGGAAAAATGCGCTGCCTTAACCATTGTCCTTCGGGAAGTTGAAGATGTCCAAGGCTTAGGCATAGCTGACATTGACAAAGACGGCCGCATAAAAAAATTTGTCGAAAAGCCAAACCCTAAAGACGCCCCCAGCAACTTAGCCAACACCGGCCTCTATGTTTTGTCGCCTGAAGTAAAAAAAATCTTCAAGGAAAAAGGCATTCAACAAATAATGAAAGAAAAAAACCGTCTCGACTTCGGTTATGACTTCATCCCATACGTTATCCAAAGTGGTCGTCCAGTGTTCGGTTACACTTTGAAGGGCAACTGGTTTGACGTGGGCACCCCCAAAAACTATCTTGAAGCCATGAAAAACCTTTTGCACGGAGGGTTCCCAACAGGTTTCCCAACGCCAAACGAGAATGGAGGGCGAATAGACGACCTTAGCCCAATCTGGGTGCAGGGTGAGAGCGGGGACTCGGAAAAACGACGCCAAGAAATAATGCTTAAAATTAAACAGAAAAAAATTACTATTGAAGGTGCAGCTTTGATTGGCAGGCACTGTCAGATAGAGGACGGCGCAAGAATTGTGAACTCCTGCATCGACAACTTCACTCGCGTAGGCAAGAACGCGGTAGTTGCTAACTCCGCAATTATGGACAGGGTAATCATAGGAGATAACGCTGAAGTTTACGACAGCATAATCGGCAGACACGTCGTTGTGAATTCAAGTCAGCATCGCCCCACTAAAATAACCGCAATCTCAGTTATCGCTGACGATGTAAAACTGGAAGAAGGATGCTCGCTTACCTCATCCAAGATTTACCCACACCAATACATCCGAGGAGAATTTCAAAACCAAACGATAATAGGAAACTAATGCAATCAATCACAAGCGCGCTACGGAATTAGTTCAAAAAACAGTATTCTGCAAGCGGTTTATCTCTGAAGGAAAGAAGATACTTAAAAGAATTTTCTCCGAATTAAAAAAGATAAAGACAAGTGAAGCTACGCCAAAACACGAAGTTACGCCTAGCTCAAGCTTTGAACCACTTGAAAATCAAGTATTTAACTTTGCCAGAGACTAAGTCGGGCACTGCAATAATGAAGCGTTTCCGTACGGTAGTGGCGAGGCGACCTGCTTTAACTATTTCTGTAGCCGTGATGCCTGAGCCTGCCTTCTTTACCGAAACCATGTAGGGTGCATGTTCAACGCCTGGCCCGTACTTGTAGACCGCGAAGTCGCAGCCGAACTTAATGCCGGGTGTAACGATTAAACCACTTTCACGCAGGTCGCGGTATACTGCGTATTTCTCTTCAAACTCATCGTAGAGCTGCTTGGCTTTTTGTTTGAGTTTTTTGAGGGTAACCTTGCTGTCGGCAGATGACTCATAAATCTCAATCTTCTTGTCCCCCAAAAGATACAGACCCTCCATCAAATCCAAAACAAGCGGCACCTCGAACTCGGGAATTTTCGGTTTGGATATACCCAGCGGCTTGCCGTAATAACCTGCCTTGTAAAGCTGAGAGCCTTCGGTCGAATCCCATACAACTAGAAAATTTTCGATTAGTTCAACCTTGATTTGGGGCATCAGCTCAGCCTGGTCACATGATAAATGAAATCATTCGCGCTGCGTCCGCTGCATCCTCAGCTTTGTCGGCGCTGTTTTCCAGCAGTTGAAGGATATCTCTAAGAAGCAGCAGTACTGGAGTGTCAAGTTTGCCGTTAAGCACTTTAATTGTTAATGCACGGTATTGTTCGTCCACGATGCGTTCAGCGATTTCCACGTCTTTTGCTTTCTCAAGGGTTTTCTGCGATCCATAGTTGAGAACCATCATGGTCTCCCTAAGTTTAAGCACTGAGTCCAAAACAGCCAAAGAAAGTTTAAGCAAGTCCTTTTTAATTTCAGGCGCAATGGTCCAATTGTACTCCATGATTTCCACAAGATAATAAGCAATACCTTCGGAGAAGTCAGCGATTTCACTCGATAGATTGGTAAACCGAAGAAAATCTTCACGGGCAATCAGAATGGCACCTATTTCGGATAGCTCTTGTGAAACCATGCGTCGTGCCTTGACCACTTCTTCTTCGCCAGTTCTGATGTCGCTAAAGAGTTTGCGAACGCTTTCCTTATCGCCGCTTACAAAGCACTCAACAAGCTGCGGGATTTTTCTTGAAACATCAACTACTTTGCGCAAATTATCATTACAAGCGTTCAACGCTCGACGTTTAACCCGTTCTTCTGTTTCAGATGGAAGTACCAATCAATCTCTCCCCGCATAAACCCATGTACCAATTCCATTTTAATTATCAGGCGTTCATTAAAAAAGATAACTGCTTAACTTCCTATTAATTCTCCCAAATCTGCAAAATTTATTTTGCCTTGAAAGTAATCTTGCAGTAACTCCGGCAATTTCTTGATTGGCGTTCTTACTTGCTGCCAGCTGTCTCGGTCGCGAATTGTGACTGTTTCATCTTTTAAGCTGTCATAATCGATAGTAATGCCCAATTGCACCCCTGCCTCATCAGCACGGGCATACCGCCTGCCAATCGAGCCTGTCTCGTCAAAATCAGTCATAAGACCCTTGCAAGAAAGCATCTTTTGTACTTCAACAGCTTTAGCGTCCAAGCCATCTTTACTCATCAAAGGATAAACACCAACCTGAATCGGCGCAATACTTCGTGGAAAACTCAAAACCACACGATCATCTTTGACGCCGTATGCGTACTCAAGTGCCACATAAAACAAACGATCTGAACCAAAACTGGGTTCAACCACATGCGGAACAAAACGTGTGCCGCGGATAACCGTTTTCTGCCAGCTTATATCCACTTGGTCAGCTTTCACTTCGTATTTGTCAACAGTATAGCTGCCTTGTTTCTGCATGGCGTCAGCAACTTCCTGCGCTGGTATCTTAGCAAGCAACGCCGCCACTTTTGCAGCTTCACCTTTGTAGATCGGGCCAAGCTTAGCCATAATGGGCTTAACGGTTAATTCCTCTTTCTCAACGGGCTGTGCATACTCCTTGTAAACCGTCATGTCTACACCGCTGGCTTTCATGTGGCAGGACAAATCGTAGTCTGTGCGGTAAGCGTGACCTGAAACTTCAACCCATCCCCATCGGTCAACAAGCACTTCCTGGTCAAAACTTTGGCTTGAATAATGCGCCTTCTCCCATGTGAGCTTCTCAATGAAACGCTGCTTCTCCGCTGGGACCCCTAGGTCAATGAGTAGTTTTTTGGCCATTGCCATGAAAAACGCTTGCCATTCGGAACGTATTGTTCCACGATCCAAAGCTTCCCTGACCGTGAGATCTGTAGTGTCCTCACAGTCCTTGAGTCTTGTATCGCATAAGAGAATGGGTAAAACCTCGTTTTCAACCTCTGAAAGCAATCCACAAGCTGGCTCTTCAGGGTCAAAAAAGAATTCTAAATCGGAAATCGTGAATTCACGCAGCCTAATAAGTCCCTGCCTAGGCGAAATCTCGTTTCGCAGGGCGTGGCCAATTTGGATAACTCCGAAAGGAAGCCGCTCGCGTGCAGCAGTGAAAAGCCTGTTGAACTCGACAAAAATGTTCTGCGCTGCCTCGGGCCTACCGTAGCCGACAGCACCTGAGTAAGGACCAATCGTGGTTTCAAACATAGTCAGGTAGCGTTGAGGAACACCGAATTTGCCCCCGCAATCAGGGCAAACCACACCATGCCTCTCGATCTCTTGCCTAATATCATCCAAACTCATCTTTTCCGCTTCAGCCGAACTGATGCCCTTTTCCTCGAGCAAATGATCAGCCCGAAACCTACCATGGCAGTTTTGGCACTCCACCATAGGCTCCTTGAAATGGTCAACATGTCCCGAAGCCTCAAAAACCTTGCCAGGCGCAATAACAGATGACTCCATCTCGTAAATTCCAATTTTTTTTACAAAAAGCTCACGAAGACGCGCTTCAATGTTCTGTTTTAACCTTGTGCCAAGCGGACCATAAGTCACAAAGCCGCCACTGCCCCCGTAAATCTCAAAAGATGACCAAAAGAATCCTCTGCGTTTTGCTAACTCGTTAACTGCAACGAATTTGTCACATTCGGGCTTTGAGCATTTAACATCGTCGGTCAATTCAGTCTACCTTTTTATGGTAAAAGTACTGAGCACATTAAAACGTTACTAACAAAGTTTGACGTCGTATTCAAGCGATAAACACTGAAATCAAAAAAAGTCCTACTTGAAACTAATAAACTCGAGTTTAACCTCCAGGTCGCAAACTGCACCGCCTAAAGATTCGGGCATACGCTTAACTAAAATGTAGCCCAAGACCGTGATCCTTTATCGAAACAAACTGGGCCGTAAACGGTTTCTTACAAGTCAATATGTGGTGTTTCAAATTTTTTCACCAACAAGCCGTTTACCCAGTTCTTAAAAAAGAGTTTGATTTTGATATGAGGCTCTATGAAAGTTAATACTTAATGGACTTGATTTTTTCAGCCCTAAAACTTTTCTCTAACCATAGGGCATTCGTTGTTAGTTTAAGAGATAAATATTTGTCTGGTCTCTTATATTTGGCTGATTTTTATGACGGCTCCCGATGATTTGACGAGCATTCTTGACCCAAACGAGACTATTGAACTGTATATTAAGCAGAAGTTTTATCATCTCAAGCTTGACATCGACTCAGTTGTCATAACATCCAAGAGAGTTATTCTTCGCCATCCACACACACTTGGACTAAAGAAAGACTACACTGGCTTCAATTACATTGACTTTGAGAACGTAATTATAGATAAAGGAATAGTGCGTTCAACAATCAAATGCACCTTTAAAGCTGGGATACCGCCACTTGTACTAAACGACGTTACCCAAAGCCGATGCAGATAAAGCCTACAGAATAATAAGAGACAACAACAACAAAGCCCAAACACTCGCCCTAACCGAAGGTACAATGCCTGAAATGATAATTTGCTCTTACTGTGGAACCCAAAATAAACCAGACGCTTCCAAATGCATTAATTGCGGAGCAAATTTAACTTAAATTCTGAATCGTTTTGTAAAATTAACATTGCAGTGTTAATATTTTACTTTATTCGTGATTTAGTTTGCCTTTCAGTTTTTTATAATGTCACCGATAGTCTTTTTTTCGTCCATCTTGACGAAAATTTAACGGCGCAACTAAAACGAAGCCCAAAGTCTTACTTACAAAAAACAAATAATTCAACAAATGAAATGCCAACAATCGACCCCAACGGCTTAGTTCGAAACTGCAATTGGGTAAAGTATAATAATCATTTATGGACATGTCAACGATCACTATTGGTGTAAGAATGGAGCCACCGAAACCGAAGATAGGTTGGAAATCGTTTGTTTTTCCACTGTTAGGTTTATTTGGGTTCTTTCTCTACATTTACCTCTTCAAAGTAGATATTTTAGGGATATTAGCCACTGCAAAAAACGCGAACCCAATCATTTACTCCATCGCTATCCTGGTAGGGCTATTGCAGGTTTTGTTTTTTTCAATGTCTTGGCGAGTACTAGCGAACTACCTGTCGATCAAAATGGGGATTATTCGAGCGTACCTTTATGTTTGGTACGGAATCTACGTCGACACAATTGTGCCAGCCCAATCAATCAGTGGAGAAGTAACCCGCACGTATTTGTGTACACGAGATAAGTGTGGGTCCTTTGGCAAAGTTGTGGCTTCACTTTTTGCACACAGACTCTTAGGAATGTTGCTTAATGTTGTCGCCTTAGTTCTTGGAATCGTGCTGCTTACATTCGGAGGAAACGTTAACCCATTGGTGTTTAACGTGATTATTTTAGTTGCAGCGGCAATAGTTGCAATCATTACTTTGATGGTTGTTTTGTCGTTTAAGCGGCAGTGGACGCTTAAGATAATCGGTTGGGCAACCCGTTTTGCGCATAAAATTACTTTTGGCAGGTGGAAGTTGTTAAATTTAGAGAAAGAGGCAGTTGAGATAACTGAGCATTTTCACGATTCAATGGTGGAGTTTCGGCATAACCCAAAGGCCATTGCTGGCGCATTGTTTTATTTGGTTGTTTCCTGGATCTTCAGTTTAGCTGTACCTTATCTTGTCTTTTTGTCTCTCGGGCACCCTGTTACTTGGAGCATAATCATTGTCACATCAGCCATATTCTTAGCTCTCAAAGCGATTCCAATCGGCATACCGTTTGAAGTTGGGCTACCAGAAGCAGTAATGACTACGCTCTATATTTCAATGGGCATCAGTGGGGCTTTAGCTGTTACGGCCACTCTTTTGACAAGAATTATTACGCTGTGGCTGTTTTTCTTCATAGGCTTTGGTGCTCAACAGTGGCTTGAGCTTAGACCCTCAGCCATTAAAGAAACCGAAAAAGAAAAACCTAAAATCAATCCTGCTCCGTAATTATCTTGACTGTAAATGGAAGTAAAAATAGAAACTGCCACAACTAAGCTGCTTGATAAACTATTTGAAATTGAAGAGCAGTGTATTGAACAAGAAGCGTTTACAAAAAGACAAATAGCATACCTATTAACGGATTACAATACTATAGCGCTTGTCGCTAGAGTAAACAACGAGTTGGCAGGTTTTATTATCGCTCAAATAGAAATCGATGACAGCACATTGTTTGGGCATATTATAACAATTAATGTTTCTCCAAACTTTCGACGAAAAGGTGTGGCCACCGAGATGATACAGGATATCGAAGGCATTCTTAAAAAGAAAGATATCAACAAGTGCCATTTGGAAGTCCGGGAAGACAATACATCTGCGATAAAGCTCTACCAAAAGTGTGGCTATCAAAAATTCGGCAAATTAGAAAAGTATTATGGCAACAAACATGCCCTATACTTTAAAAAAACCTTATGTTTGTGGCACCAGCCTATTTAAACGCTTGGTCAATTATGTAACAAACGTTTAAAAACAATGACGTGATATGGATTGCTGGGTGGAGAGAAAGTGGCTGATTCGAGAGGAAGAAAGGCAAATGAGCAAACACTTGTCCGCACAATTGTCGTTTTAATTCGCAACACAACTTGGCGTTGCGGTAAACTAGAAAAATCAATTGTTCGTCATCTCTATAAGCGTCATGAAAACTTTGGGAAAGCAGAAGTCTCAGTCAAGGACATAATGCTTAACTTAAACATCACAGGCGAAAAAAAAGACGAGTGTTTGGATGCACTACGTAGGCTTGAAAAAAGAAACATCGTAAAAATAACACCTCTCTAAGTATTCTTATTTTCTATCAGTTTGAATCACTAAAAATTGAAATAAGGAAAAAGGGACTAAGCGCTGAACCGAGCAGTAACAAGTCACGCTAATTATTTTAGATCATTGACTTAATTGCTGGAAAGCTTATTTTATGAGCTCATTTTCTTTTGGTGGCTGCTTGATTAATCCGTGCTTCATCAACAATTCGGTCGACTGCCTAGCGTTCTGTATAATGGCCGAAGCGCGTTCATACAATTCTTGTCGGCTAGGCTTCACTCTTGCCACGCCTTCATCGATTGACTTCAACGCGCAAGCAACTGCTTCCCTGGGAAAAACCTCCCACTCATCCATTCGAGGCAAAATATTATTTTCGCTCATTCCACGCTCTTCAGCGTAACTTGCAAGTTCCTGCGCTGCCGCTATGCACATGTTATCGGTAACTGTCTTTGCCTTAACGTCTAAGACCCCACGGAAAATACCTGGGAAGCCTAAGCTATTGTTGACTTGGTTAGGGAAGTCACTTCTTCCTGTGGCTACAATTCTTGCTCCCGCCTCTGCAGCTTCCCATGGCCAAATTTCAGGTATAGGATTAGCGCAAGCAAAAATGATGGCGTCTTTAGCCATGGTTTTAACCCATTCCTTCTTTATGGTCCCCGGGCCCGGCTTGGAAGCAGCCACCACAGCGTCTACGCCTTTGAAAGCGTCCTCAACCCCGCCGGTTCTGCCTTCGCCATTAGTTTTCTGAGTCACATCAAACTTCCAAGGGTCGTCTTCTTTGGAAATATCTTTTCTGCCAGAATATACTACTCCTTTGCTATCTGCAAGAATAATGTTACCGGGTTTAACACCCCACTTCATAAGAACGTAAGCTGTCCGAATGTTTGCCGCCCCCGACCCTACCAATGTAATGAGGCTTTCCCGGGGCTTTTTCCCAACAAGTTTGAATGCGTTCATAAGTCCCGCCAAAATCACCGTAGCGGTTCCCTGCTGGTCATCATGCCAAACGGGAATATTCATTTGCTCTCGGGCATCTTCAAGCACTTTAAAACATTTAGGCTTCTCAATATCCTCGAGGTTAATACCCCCAAACGTGGGTTCAAGTGCCTTGCAGATTCGGACGATTTCTTCAGGGTCTTTGGTTCTTAGGCAAATCGGGAACGCGTCGACTCCACCCAGATACTTGAATAGGAGCGCTTTGCCCTCCATAACAGGCAGCGCTGCTTCAGGACCTATATCGCCCAAGCCTAAAACGCGCGTACCATCAGAGACCACAGCTACATAATTCCACCTGTTAGTCAACTCAAATGATTTGTCGGGGTCTGCTTGGATTTCTCTGCATGGAGCCGCTACACCTGGAGTATACCAAATCGCGAAGTCATCAACGCTTCGAATTGCACATTTAGGGATAACTTGCATTTTTCCTTCGTAAAAACGGTGCATCGCAGGTGATAACTGGGCGGGCTTTTTAGCCTTTGCAAGTAACTCCTCAACAGTTAGCTTTTCTTTCTTTTCTGGAACCAAAGACATTTCTCCATTCAACCGCTAAATCAACGGAGGGTTTTAAGCGTTTCCAAGGATAAACCTATCTTACACGTTAAAAAACATAAAAAAGCAAAAAAAGGATTTCTAAATTCAACAATTGGGAAGCTTAGTATCTTGGCCTGTAACCGCCACCGCCACCACCGCGACGATCTCCGCGATCTCTGCTACCGCCACCGTATCCTCCGCCGCCACCGCCGCGTCTATCTCGTCCACCGCTGTATCCTCCGCCGCCACCGAATCCTCTTCCGCCTTCGCTTCTACCTCTAAATGGCCTTCTTTCTTGCTCGTAGGTTTTGCTTGACACATTATTTTCTGTATTTACTTCTACTGCAAGTGGTTCTTTTGCTGGTTCGAGCTTGCCGTATTTGCCTATGTTTAGACGAATGTTGCCTTTGAAGAGTGTCACGTAACCGTTCTCTACGCGGACTGTGTCACCATCCTTTACTTTTTCAATGTTGTCGTCCCAAAGAGTTAGGTATACTACTCCTGTTTCGTCTCCGACGAGTGCATCACTCACTTTGTGTGGTGACCCATCTCGTCCCATTGGGATTTCACGGATTTCAGTTTTAGATACAACTTTGGCCGTAACGTTAACCGCTTTAGATTGTGGGGTTAAGTCTCCGACTTTTGCTTCTACAGGTTGCTTTTTGTTTTCGAAAAAACCTTCAACAGCCAATTGATTTCAACACCTATTTTTTAGTCTAGGACACATGTTAGATTTTCTCTGCACTTAAGTTTTTCGCTTAAAAGTTTTTGAAGTCTGCAACGTTACGGAATTTGAAGAGAGAATTTTAAACGGAAAAGTCTAGGAAGCGATTTTTTGAAGGACATGTTTGAAAAACAAAACTTGCGACTTTGCCGATGGCTAAAGTTACAACATTATAAAAAAATGATTAAAAAAAGCAGTGAGCTCTTTCATTAGATCTCGCTGAGTCAACTTTGCTGTTTAAGTGCCAATGTTGCCGTTGGTTTTGTGATTTTTTTAACCGCTATGACTAACCCAACACATGCCAAGAAAACTACGACTGCCAATGTTACTGGTGTTGGGAATTCTGGGGCGCTGGGGCTGGATGTTTGAGAAGATGCTGTCGGAGAGGAAGAAGCTGATGGTGAGGATGTGCTTGAAGAGGAGCCCACGTTAACGACAGTGTTCACGTCGTTGTGCGTGATTGGGTCAGTGGTTTGGTCTACTCCTTCGTATTGCGCAAGAGTGCTTGATACGGTCAAGCTTGATTGACCTGCAGCTATTACCTTGAAAGTTAAGGTTCCGATGGTCCCGCTTCCGCTGAATGCTGCCGCCGGATTCTCTGAGGTAGCTATCAAGTCATATTCACCTGTTTGCTGTGAAGCTGTATCTTGAACAACTAATGTTGGGTTATGTAAAATACCTTGAGAATTTGTTTCCACCCCGATGAATGATTGGTTAGATTCAAGCTGAAGAACGGCGGTGTTCCAGTCAAGTGTCAAATCGATTCCATAAAGGCTTTGAACATTGCTAATTACTACGTTAACGGTTATCGTTTGGCCAACAGCAGGAGCGCTGTTTGATGGTGAAACGCTCACTGTAGTCGTGGAGCTTTGCGCTCTTGTTACTTGAATGGGTAAAACGATTATTAATGAAACGATAAATAATATCGCAATTAAGCTGATTTTCTTTTGGTCAAATGGCATTTTTTTCACCGTATGTTTATTGATGTATGATGTTTACTATTTTGTCTCTTCCTTTTTTAACTCTTCGCACTCTACCGTTCTTTTCAAGAGCGGACAACAGTAAACTAGTTTTGGCCTTAGAGAACTTGCATTGCTCGGTAATGTCTGCTTGATACATGCTTCCGCCTTTTGATTGAAGCAGCCTTAGAACTTTATCTTCCTCGGTTTCAATTGAGGTGTTGCTTATGGGAATTGTTGCATGTTATAAATGCGTCTTCCATTAAGTCTTTTGCCTTTTCAAAGGTTTCAATTGAGGTGTTGCTTATGGGAATTGTTGCATGAGTGACTTTTTGCTTTCGGCGCTGGTTAGCTAGCAAGAGCCTACCTATGACTATGGCTGCAACTGTAAGTGCCGACGCATAACCGATTAACAGGTATGGCGGTTGATCGGAATTAATTGTAATAGTTGTTTGGCGAGTAAAGATGAGATTTGGCTGCTCAGCCGCGAAAAATTGCGTTCCCAACCATTGTAGCGTCTGGGTGCCATTGTCTTCTGTATCTGGAAGCGGAGAAACAGATTTTACTGTATAGTTTTGTGGATATAGAATGTTAAGTTCACCGTCGCCATAAAGTTGATTAAAAAAACCGTTTACATTAAACACGTCGCCCACAGTTAACTGGTTTTTGTCTACGATACTAAAGTTAAGCCACGTGAACTCATACTCTGCTGTCTTGGAGTCACCTGAATCTATAGAAGTGCTCATCTGATAACTGCTGTTGTCAACAGACATGAGGCGATGCGTTTGATTCATCGAGGCATTTACGAGCGCAGTTACTTTTTGCTGAAAGTCTACCCACGTGTCAACTGTCCCGTTTATGCTTGATACTTGAGTTACGGTCCAAGCAGCTGAACCGTCTGCGTTTAGTTGAACTTTGTATTGGACGCAGGTTTGAGCTTGCACTCTGCCTAGAGGCAATAACATCAAAAGAAGAGCCGAGACTATGAAGAGCACCATTGAAACGCGAAGCTTCATTTAAACCTGTATAGGCATTGCAGTAGTTGTTATTTAAGCGTAGTTCATCTATCATCAATATCAGTCTTAATTCGCCCCCGCCAAGGTTAAGATGCCTTTTCACGCTGCAGTGTCGCATCTGTTAAGATTTGCGTCTGGATCTGCTTAATTCTTAAAAACAACAGGAACGGGACCTTTTCAACCATTATAGAACCTAACTAAACGTTGCTAAACCAATATAAACCGTTAGAGAGCTTATTTTATCAAAATGAACTCAGAAACACTTTTATTCCCTAACAAAATAAAGGCTAATTACCCAAAAGGTGAGAAAAAATGAAATACAAATTTGCAATAATATTACTCTCAATCATCGCAATAAGCGGCATTAGTATCACAGCAAGCGCAATGCCAGTAATAAGTTCTAACACCATCAACAGCACAACGATGCACAAGATTAGCCTACAACAGACCTACGTCCGTATGGACGGATCAATAAAAGCGTGGGGCACAACCAGCGCTATTGGAGCTATTCAAGCCCAAAGCCAAACCATTACGCTAAACGCAACAAGCAGTAAGCAAGTATTCAGCTCGACCGCTGTCTGGTCAATAAACGGTTCAGTACCTACCATAGCAACTCGAATCAGCGAGAACTTTACTTACAGCTTCTACACAGCCAGATTAGTTAACGGTTCATTTGCTTCCTTAGATTACAACGGCTACAGCCTCTTTATGAACGGCACATGGAACCTCTGGAATATGACCAACACCCACACGGTTGTCACCAGTCCAAATGGAAGTGTCTTCTCGATTAACAACAACCAAAACATTACACCATTAGCAACTCAGGCTTACGGCGAGCTTTCAGTATCATCCGACCAAGCTAACTTTACTCTTGCCATAAACGGTGAACAAGCGTTAACAGGTTCAGTGTTCAAACAAGCAACAATAACCACAAACAAAATGGTTAATCCCTTCGCAATAGATGGCGCAACCACTGTAACTTCCTCAGAACTAAGCAGTGTCGTTAAAGCTTACGGTTCAATGCCAGGAATGGCAAACTATGACCAACGCCTAGACTTTTGCTCACACTACAGAATCGACATCTGCGACCTATCAACAGCAGCCGCTAACCTAAACGCATCTCAATAAACAGCCAAACCATCTTTTTTTTCTTTTTTATTTTATTCTTTAAAAGAATCCGTCTTGTTTTGAGTCAGATAATTGTTAAATGTTTAGTGGCGATAAGTTAAGTTAATTACCTATCAGATTATTAGAAATTGTAAATGGCTGAAAAATATGGTTGAAGCCCAAAAAAGCAACCCACCAACTGAGTTGCATAAACCTGTAATTTTACCATGCGGCTGCATCTACCAAGACAACGGATGGATGCTTACCAGAATTACCGAATGTGATTACCATCATCGCAAGCGGACAACTAAGCGCCCCTACAAGCCTAAAGCAGAATGCGTGAGACCGTAAATAGAAATGCTCCGCAGTTGATCCACAGGTATCCATTATAGCGCAAAAAATACTTCAATAACTTTGAGAACATAGATTAAAGGAGCTGATCGAATGCCCGACATGGTATTTTCAACCATGTTTTTACGCAATACATTTAACATCCAAAATGGATGGTACATTTACCTTGACAACTCAAGATATTACCCCAAAGAAAAAATCATCCAGATCCAGGCAATTACTCAAGATCAGTCTTGAAGTTGTCGCCATGGTGGCGATTCTAGCTGGGCTACTCTATTATATAGGGACAACTGTTCCATCAACCTTTCCTAGGTATAGCGAACCAACAATTATCAGAGGAGTAGATTACATTTATACAACTATTCTCACAATCAAAATTGAGTATCTGCTTCTTGCTTTCTTGATGTATTTTGGGATAAACATTCTTTTCGCAGTACGGCTAAGACGGGTACTTGCCAAAAACGGGGTAAAAACATCGTTTGGTAAAACATTGCTTGCCCAATATGCCGGCATGCTAACCAGCGACGTTACACCAGGACGCTCAGGGTACATTCTCACACCAGTTTACTTAAAAGATCAAGATGTGCCAACATCAAAAAGTCTCTCAAGCGTTCTTGGAATTCAAACATTTGAATTTCTAATTAAAGTCACGGGTGGAATCGGCGCGGTAATTTTATTGGTCACCACTGTCCCTGCAAAAACATGGAGCCACATATTCCCAACCCAGATTGCAGGCGTAAACATTGGATTGATTATCGCGATCCTTGGTGTAAGCTTGATGATGGTTGGCGCTGTCATCCTTGCCGCTTTCACATGGTCAAAGCGAGCTATCTCCATATTTGACCGAATCGCCAACTGGAGATTCCTTAAAAGATTCACTGGCGGCATAATGGGAAAACTTGAAGATTACAAAGAAAGCTCTAACAGCACAAGCAAAGCTATCCCGGAAATATTGATTTTGACCGTCGCATGCTGGATTCTGAAAGGTTTTGAATGGTGGTTTTTAGGCTATGCATTAGGAATCTCACAATTAACGGGGACATGGTGGCTAGCCTTCTTCTTGATCCATCCTCTGGTAACTGCCCTCGCTTTCATACCTATTACTCCAGCAGGCATAGGAGTGCAGGAATTTGGAATAGTCGGAATCCTTGGCCTTCTCGGAGTTGCAGCTCCCATAGCAGGCGTCTTCGCTTTGCTTGCCCGTGGTTTACTAATTTTTGAAGACCTAGCCGGCGTACCGCAAATTGTAAGGTCTACAAGCCTAATCTTCACACGCAATAAATCCGATGAAAAGATAGAGCCAAACCGTGGATTCTCACCCCCACCTGCAACCCCCGTTTAAACCAATTTTTCTCCTAATTCTCTACGCTTTTACCTCAATTTTTATTACTACCATAATGGGGAGCGTTATTGTGGACTCAAAGTTTACAGTTAGACCTGCAAAGCCCAACGATAGACTTAACCTAGAGCAAATTGTAGATCTCTCTTTTTCTCGTTTCTTGGGGTACTTTGCGAAGCACAGTTTACACGATGAAGGGCAAGTACTTGTCACTGAAACAGAAACAACTGTTGTGGGCTTCGCGAAATTGATAGAATTTTATGTGTATGAAGATATGTTTGGTTGCGTGCTCTGGGTTGCGGTTCATCCAAAGTTTCGGCGAAAAGGCGTTGCGAGTGCGCTTGTAGAAGCAGGGACTAAATGGCTTAAGCAAGAGGGGGCAAAATCGGTTTTTGCGTCGATCCAGAGAAGAAACACGGCGTCCCTTTCAGTTTTTGATAAGCAAGGGTTTAGAAGAAGGGGTTTTTTAGATTTGTATCGTCTTTTTAGTTGGCGAGTCTTTGTTTTTTATTGGGCTATCTGGCTGGCTCCTGGAGAAGTCGTTTTAATGCATTCTTAATCAGAATGAGTAGCATGTTTTAAGAAATGTGTGGGACTTTTTTGTGTTAACAAAACTTAAATTCCAGCCATCCTTGGAAAAGAATGGATGTTTATGCCGTTTATGAAAGCAATACAAGTTAAGGCTCCGGGAGCCGATTTTGAGTTGGTTCAAACAGAAGTTCCTGAGCCGAAAGAGCGTGAAGTTCTCATTAAAGTGCAAGCATGCGGAGTTTGCCATGGCGACGCAATCGTCAAGTATGGCGGTTTTCCGGGATTGACTTACCCGCGAACGCCCGGACATGAAGTCGTTGGAACCATCTCCAAATTGGGCTCTGAATCTCATTACTGGACGGTTGGGCAAAGAGTCGGCGTAGGCTGGCGTGCTGGACACTGCCTCAAGTGCAGGGCATGCCTCAAAGGCGAGTATTGGGCTTGCGAGAGCCCCCTAGCAACAGGAATTTCAACAGACGGCGGATACGCCGAATACATGGTTGCGCGGATTGAAGTGCTCACAGCTATCCCTGACCAACTTAACTCAGTGGAAGCTGCACCTCTCCTTTGCGCTGGAGCAACAATTCTTGGTGCTTTAAAAAGCAGCAATGTTAAAGGGGGCGATTTGATTGCCATTCAAGGCGTCGGGGGCCTTGGGCATTTAGGGCTACAGTTCGCTGTCAAACTCGGCTTAAAAGTTGCAGTTATCTCCCGTGGTAAAGAAAAAGAGGAGTTAGCTCGAAAACTAGGCGCCCACATCTACATTGACACAAACAGCGCTAATGCCGCTGAGGAACTGATGAAGCTGGGTGGGGCAAAAGCTATTTTCTGCACAGCGCCAAACAGCAAAGCCATCTCCGACCTTGTCAATGGATTATCACGCAACGGTCAACTCATCATCGTAACTTTCGCCAATGAACCAATGCAGATATCGCCGGCACAACTTATGCGTGCAGTACGTTCTGTAAGCGGATGGGTGGGAGGAAACACCACGGATACCCTCAATTTCAGCGTTCTCACCCATGTCGTGCCTATGGTGGAAGTGTTTCCTCTTGAGCAGGCGTCATTGGCGTTTGACCGCATGATGACGGCTAAAGTTCATTTCCGAGCTGTTTTAAAGGTAAGTGAGGTTTGACTCATGAGTGAGATTTTGAAAACCATTCAAGAAAGACAGTCTGCAAGAGTTTCCTATGATGCATCTCGCCAGGTACACAAAGAAGATTTGTTGAAGATTCTAGAAGCTGCAAAGTGGACTCCGACTGCACATAACATGCAGAACTTTGACATAATAGTGGTAGATGACAAGGCAGTTTTGGACAAGATTGGAAACATAAAATCAAGGATATCGGAAGAGTTCCTCCGCGAAAACTACGAGCAATTGTCATTTTCCAAAGAAGAGTTATTGAGAAAGAAAACGGGCATTTTGGGTTCTATGTTTCCGCCTGAATGGGTTGACCCAGCGAAAATATCTGAAGCCGTCAAGAAAGCTACACCCATGCCTTTGACCCAGTCAATCCGAGGCAGCCCAACGCTTCTAATCGTCGTATACGATTCAAGAAAGAGAGCTCCTGCATCGCATGGAGATGTTTTGGGTTTTATTAGTCTTGGCTGTCTCATGGAGAACATGTGGCTTATGGCGCAGTCACTCGGCATTGGACTTCATATTCTAAGCGCTTTCTCTGCTCCATCTGTTGAAATGGAAATAAAGAAGCTTCTCGGTGTTCCGGATTACCTCAAAATCGCCTATACCTGCCGCTTAGGGTACCCCACAGGAGCAAGCAAATACCTAAGAGTACGCCGAGACATCGAAGACTTCACCCACTATAACAAGTTTGGAAACAGAGGCATTTAAGAACCAACTTTTAGATTTCCTCTATTTTTTTCTTAGGCTATTCTGAATTTGTGGTTTCTAGAGTTTTGTAGGTGAATCATTCGGAAATAGTTGGTATTTGAATGCCGACAACTTGAGGTATGATGGGGTAACTTGTTTAGTGTTAGCGACTTTTTTTGTAGGCTTTTGTTGTAAATAGTAGGGCCATCCCCCTCTCTCAGTGAAATGCTTGTTTTGGGTTTATTTTTGGCTTTGGCGTTTGATTTAGTCTCAGGTGGAGGCGTAAAAAGGCGTTAAAAGACATAAAAAGGCGTTAGAAGACACAGAAAGACATTAAAAGACACAAAAAGGTGACCCCAAAAAGAGAGGGCTTTAGTTTTTCTTGCGGCAGCCCGAGGGTCAAGTCTGTCAAGTGCAACGCCGAACGCAGGTTCAGCGGCCCAGCTCTTACTTGCACTCGGTGTTAAAGTCTTTTTTTTGGGTTTGGGATCGGTAATCTTTATAAGCAATCTTTATCACTAATATATATTAATACTCAACATACAATACACTGGTCGATTGTAATGCAAACAAAAAACGCCAAAACCCCTAAGCCAGAAACAAAGGAGCCAGAATAAATGGCCAAAACAAGATTATCAAGGCTACTTAGAAACAACCGTGCCATAAGTTCGGCAGTAAGCAACATAATACTAATAGTAGCAGCGGTCCTGCTTTCGTCAGTCGTTGTAACGTTTGCCGCGACCATAACCACACTCAAAGTGCAATCAGAAAAACTGTACATAGCCTCAGAAAATATCTGGTACGTCAACAGCACAACCAGCATAGCAGCAGTAGAAATCAGCAACACAGGACCCACAGCTTCAGTTCTAACAAAGATTGAAGTCAACGGGTTACAATGCCAATGGAATGGAACAGACAGCTTCGTCAATTACTGCGAAATTAACGGAACATTTTCGGGCGATTTACCCTTCGTTGACCAGAGTAACAACAATGGCAACAGCACCATAAACATTGGCGGGCAACTTTACACTTTTACTTCTGCCACTGAAGGATTAACTATTGCCCCAGGATACTCCGCAGCATTTTACGTTGTTGTCCCGAACGCCATCTTGGTCTACGACCTAGCAACACCTGTTAACATTGTCATTACTTCAAGTCAAGCAATATACTGCACACAAACGCTGGTTCAAAGCGTCTAACTTACCCTTTCATGTTAAGGCGAAGATTTCCGAAAAAAAGTTCGATTTAGCTAATCAGGCGCCTTGCCAATTAGTTAGTACAAATTCACTTATCAAATATCAAATTGAATTTTAAAGAATAATGGTCGGGAGAGCTATCTTCACGCCGTCGTTACACGATTGACAGCTTTCTGTTAATTCTTTGTGTTTAGGCTGAGTAAACTGTTCCTTAACATTTAGGTCAGATTTTCCTCTGTTACAGTCGAGACAGATACGCTTACCTACCCTTCTCTGTGCAATATTCGAGTTGGAACGAAGGCTTCGGTTAAGGCGTCTTCATTTATGAGAATTGGGGCGTCGTCCATGAAAAGTTTAGGTTTTCATAATTTAAGTCGTTAACGTTACGATAGGCGTTCCAATAGAATTGGAACCGAATCTAAAGGATGAAGGGCTATGTGGTTGTGTGAGGCAGAGAATTGAGATTCACAATTATGAGAGAAGAATAGAGACTGTTTTGAAGAAGATTAGTCATTCTCTTCGTTAATTCTGGTTTATTCTTATTTCTTTACCCAAACATGGGTGATTTCCCCAAATACCAATTTGCGATAATCGTTTGCTTCTTTGTAAGCTTCGTTTATCCAGTCTTTAGCTTCTTGTGAGTAAAAATCATTGGGATTGGCGGTAGTAATTTCCGTTAATTTACAT
>PLSP01000046.1 GCA_003165195.1 Candidatus Bathyarchaeota archaeon
TTTGGTTTTTTCTGTCGATGAAGAGTTCGTTTACGCTTTTGACGTCATGTTCTCCGTGGCCTGCAACCATCATGCCTAGTTCGGTTCTGCAGAAGTTTTGAAATTGAGGTTTTGTGAAGTACTTCCTGAATTTTGAGAAAATGTTCTTAATCCTTCGCGGTACGCCCTCTATAAACCCAAACATGAACTATAATATGTAACCCGCTCAAAAAATAAGCGTTGGACACAAAACAAGGCAAAAACGCAAACACTCAGTTAAAACAAAAAAATTTCCCTCACTTTCTTATTAATCAATACATGAAAACAACATCTGCAAATTTCATTTCGATGTCAAATAAGTAACCCGCTCATACCGACGGAGAATAAGGTTTGCGAATTAAAGATAACCTATTGCTCCATTACTTATCACATTTAGATATTTTCATGCGTGCCGTTTATATCCGACCCCTACATGTGCAAAGGATATTCGAGAAGGGAAAAAACACGTGAATTCTCCCGATGCTTCTCGTGAATTTGGTTTTCTTAGAAAATGGGTTCCGATCGCTCTTTTGATAGGTACCATCAGCGGATTAGGGGCTATTGTTTTCTATGAAGCAATCAGACTTGCAAGCACAGTTCTGTTAGGTGACGTTGCAGGTTTTTTTGCTCCTTCACCGGTGGGAGAAGGTGGAACCTTAGGACTAATCTCGTCCCGTCTTTACTTGATTCCTTTGGTTACTACTGTTGGAGGACTTTTGAGTGGCATAATTGTTTACGGTTTTGCGCCAGAAGCTGAGGGTCATGGAACTGACGCAGCAATAGACGCCTTTCATAACAAGAAGGGTGAAATTCGATCCAGAATACCCTTGGTAAAACTTGTAGCTTCAGCAATAACAATAGGTTCTGGAGGAAGTGCGGGCAGGGAAGGCCCCACAGCGCAAATAGGAGCGGGCTTCGGCTCTTTCCTAGGCAGGAAACTTCATCTCAGCTCAAAAGATAGAAGAATCGCCGTTGCGGTCGGTATAGGTTCTGGAATAGGTTCCATCTTCAAAGCGCCCTTTGGAGGAGCCATAATGAGTGCCGAGATTCTTTATATTGGAGACTTTGAAGTCGAGACACTATTGCCTGCTTTCATAGCTTCAACTGTGGGATATAGTATATTCGCGTCTTATGCGGGGTGGACGCCCATATTTGGGTACTTGAATTTGAGTGCTTTCACAGATCCGCTTGATCTGCCTTTTTACGCTGTCTTGGGTTTAGTCTGCGGTTTAGTGGGCATATTGTACGTCAAAGGGTTCTACGGCATACGGGACCTTTTTCAAAGATTAAAAATGCCACGTTTCCTGAAACCTGCTCTGGGCGGATTGCTAGTGGGTATTATCGGTATGTTTCTCCCTCAAGTGCTCGGTATGGGTTATGGTTGGCTTCAGATAGCGATGTCGGGCAACTTTGTGTTGCTGCCTATCATTTTGATTCCAATAATCATCGTAGCCAAAATAGTTGCCACCTCTCTTACAGTAGGTTCGGGAGGAAGCGGAGGAGTTTTTGCTCCTTCTCTGGTAATTGGGGGCTTGTTGGGGGCAGCTCTCTGGATATTGTTAGATGGACTTTTTCCAAATTTCGGTCCCGTTATTGCAGCATTTATTATAGTGGGGATGATGGCGTTTTTTGGAGGTGTAGGTAAGGTGCCTATTGCCGTCATACTCATGGTTAGTGAAATGACTGGTGGATTTACTTTGCTAGTTCCCTCAATGATAGCAACTACCATTGCCTACGTAATTACGGGAAAGACCACTATCTATAGAAGCCAAGTTCAATCAAGAGCTGAATCACCTGCACACAGAAGTGAATACTCTATTCCCCTGCTTCAGAAGCTATATGTTAAAGATGCAATGACCAAAAATGTCATAACAACTTCGCCTGACTCATTGATTTCAGATGTCGCTGAGGTATTGTCAAAGAACGGAATAAAAGGTACCCCCGTTGTGGATGACAACGGCAGACTTGTTGGTATGATTACACTTACGGATGTACTTAACATTAATCCAGATCATAGAGTTACGACAAAGGTAAGCTCGGTAATGACCAAAGAGTTGGTTACAACGATTCCTGATGAAAGTCTTTATGTTGCTTTTGGAAAGATGACGAATAACCAGATTGGACGCCTGCCGGTTGTTGAACAAGCGGACGGCACAAAGCTGATTGGCATAATAGCGCGAGAAGACGTCTGGCGAGTCTATAACATAGAGATCCTTTCAGAACTGGAGGAGGGTAAACTTTCAGGAAGCATTGAAAAGACAGTTAACTCCACTTCTGAGCAGAAAAATTAGTGCACACACCTTTTCCGGAAACATCAAAAAAAAATTAATGGTTATTTTGGTCCTTTGGCAGTTTCTTGTTCCATTCGGGTCTCATGCCTCGAAAAGCGGCCTAATTTAAGAAGTGGCGTGCCGTTCGATGAATCATAAAAAAAGTATATTCAAGAAGAATGCAAATAATTTGAAATATTTCGGAACTATCCTGTAGTTACGGAAAGAATTATATTACTGGTTTTGTTGATTCTAGAAATGTGATTTATTACGGTAAGTTTTGATAAACTTTCTGGAAAATATGTTATTTGCGCAGGCGGATTTGACCTAGGGGCGATTAATGGTGCAGAAATGGACACCAACACCTGGAAAGTTACCCATTTACATGTAAAGTTGTCAAAGGGAGCATCTGAGGATCTTGGATTCAAAAAAAGATTTGGAAGCTCAACTGTATGCGTGCCTACCTCATTAGTTTCTAACGTCGGAGACAATATATTGTTAAACAAGTCTCTTGATGAATTAAGCAGACACCCAGAAATTTCAGAATGCCTAGAATAATAGCTAAAAATCAAGCTAAATGTTTTCAACGACAAATAAACATCTGCTTAAGAATTATCTTTTTTTAGGTTTGATTCAGAACACTAAAACTTAGATGCTTTATAGTTAAGTTGCTAACTTAACTATAAACTTACCCTTAAGTTGCTACTAACCCTTAAACATATTTCAACGCAACATAACCTATACAAGGCACACGAAACGACGCAGCACAAACAACCCAATATCACACACAACGCATAATGCCTGATTTTCATTCACACAGCCATTTAATCAGCGCGCATGACTTCTCAGAATGCAGGAAGGCGCCCAACTTCGATATAATCCTTGTTTAGACCCAGCTAAAGAAAGAGAAATTCAGCTGTTTTCATTTTTGGCACTGGAAAGCTTTTTGAAGTTTTTGGAAATGGATAATATGAAGTGAGAAAATGTGGATGAAGAAATAGAAAGTTGGGG
>PLSP01000159.1 GCA_003165195.1 Candidatus Bathyarchaeota archaeon
CTTTGAGGTTTGGTTCTTCCCCGCAGTGGATTGCTTTTGTAGAGAACTTCATGATTTTTCACTCTTGAGAAAATAATTAATGACATCAATAGTAGTGATTATGTCAACGATTTTGTTGTCTTTCTGAACCGCTATTGCATTCTGGTTCTTGAGCAGGCTAAGCGGCGCAGCTATTTTGTCTTCGAAGTTAACGGTTGGCAAGGGCGCTTCCAGAGAATCTTGAACCTTGTGTTCGCTCGATGATTTTTTGCCGGATAGTTTATTCATGACCGAGATTTCACGTATGCTGCCGACTTGTGTATCGTCCTTTATAACTGGTAGTTGAGAGACACCGTGGGTTCTCATCAAGTCTATAGCTAAACTTAGTTTATCTTCCGGACGAACATAGAGCAAGCCAATCTTGTTTGCTTTTGCGGTTAGAATGTCTTTGACAGCTATTTTGTCTGTGCCTCCCGGCAGAAACCCGTTTTCAACCATCCAGTCATCAGAGTAAATCTTGTTGAGATAATTTCTTCCTGTATCAGGAAGAATAACCACTATAACTTTGCCCTTATTTTCTGCTCGTTTTGCCACTTGGAGCGCCGCAAACACCGCTGAGCCGGAGGACCCGCCAGCGAAAACTCCTTCTTCTTGAGCTAACTTTCTGGCAGTTAAAAAGGATTCTTTGTCGGTAACTGTTATGATTTCATCTATTATTTTGAGGTTAAGTGTGGTTGGTAAGAAGTCTTCGCCGATTCCCTCAACTTTGTAGGAGTGGATTTCACCTTTTGTTCCATAGAATTCATGATGATACATTGAGCCTTCTGGATCAACGCCGACTATTCTTGTGTTGGGGTTTTTTTCTTTGAGGTATTTGGCTATGCCACTGATGGTTCCGCCTGTTCCCACGGTAGCGACCAAGATGTCTATTTTGCCATTGGTTTGATGCCAGATCTCAGGACCCGTTGTTCTATAATGTGCTTCAGGGTTTGCTTGGTTGAGGTACTGGTTTGGCATGAAGGAGTTGGGGGTTTCCTTTACTATTCTTTCAGCTACTTTGATGTAGTTTGCTGGATGATCTGACGTTACGTTGGTAGGTGTAATTATGACTTTGGCACCATAGGCTTTGAGAAGGTCGATTTTTTCTTTACTCATTTTATCTGGGAGCGTAAAAACCATTTTGTATCCTTTAGCTATGGCAGCCATCGCTAAGCCTAAGCCCGTGTTACCGGATGTGGGCTCAACAATTGTGTAACCTGGTTTTATAAGGCCCTGCGCCTCGGCTGCTTGAATCATCGAGATGCCGATGCGATCTTTTATGCTGCCGCCTGGGTTTAGGAATTCGAGTTTAGCGTAAACTGTGCATTGAATGCCTGTTGTTAATTTGTTTAGTTTTAGGATTGGCGTGTTGCCAATTAGGTCTAGTATACCGTTTGAATGTCTGTTTTTGCCTTCAGGTTTGTTTTTTTGGGTTGTTTTTGTTTGCATGTGGTTACCAACTATTCATTATAACGCTGTTATACAGTATAACGTTGTTATATAAACGTTATTTCCGCCAAAACTAAAGCACACCACACCAAGAACCTTTTATACCAGCAACCAAACCCAAATAACGGCGTTATAAACCATAACGATTATAGCACAACTGGATTTGAAATAAAAATGAAGGCTTTAGGCTTACTGTCAGGCGGCTTAGACAGCACATTAGCAGTAAAACTAATTCTCGAACGCGACATAGAAGTTGAAGCCATAAACTTCGTCACCCCATTTTGCCTTTGCCGAAAAGGCGGATGCGGCGCATCCGAAGCAGCTAAAACCTTCAACATCCCTCTCAAAATGGTCAACGCAGGAACTGACTATTTGCGAGTCGTCAGAAACCCCAAATTTGGCTACGGCAAAAACCTCAACCCATGCGTAGATTGCAGAATCTTCATGCTTAAAAAAGCAAAAAAATACGCCCGACAAATTGGGGCAAAATTCATTTTCACAGGAGAAGTCCTCGGTCAACGTCCCATGTCCCAGCACCGAGCCGCACTGGACCTAATTGAGCGAGAAGTAGGACTGCAAGGAAAAATTCTTCGACCGCTCTCAGGCAAACTTTTGCCCAAAACCGAAGCCGAACAACAAGGATTCGTCGACCCTCAAGCTCTGCGAGACATAAGTGGACGTTCCCGCAAACGCCAAATTGAAATGACCCGAGAATTCAACATCGCAAATTACCCCTGTTCCGCAGGCGGCTGCCTCCTAACCGATAAAGAATTCGCCAACAAGCTACGCGATCTATTCCAGCACAAAAAAAGAGTCACCATCAAAGAAGTTAACCTGCTCAAGGTAGGCAGGCACTTCCGATTTGGCGACAACAAAATTGTGGTGGGACGAAACGAAGGCGAAAATAAAGTGCTACTTCAAACTAAACCGAAGGCCGACTTTTACTTTGAGGTACCTAAATGTGGCAGTCCGATTACGATTTTGCATGGACCCAAAACAAAACAGGCTATAATGCAGGCGGCTGGCTTGACTGCTTTTCACTCCGACAAGAAAATCAGCGAGGTCACAGTGAATTTTGGTCAGAGCAGCCTTAACCGTCAGATAACTGTGGCGGTGCCCGTTTTGGCTGCGGTTGATGCGATTCGGATATAGCAGTCCAAAGCCCGCCGGTCTCAAGTTGACTTCGCGACAACGCCTGTGGTTTTTCCACACAATTTATTAGATATAATGCTGTTATAGTCACCGACTCCAAAATGTCTGCCAGATGCGAAAGCATAGGAAAATTCGTCCTTCCCGTCTTCCGATCCCTAGTCGCCAAAGAACTCATAGGCACCTACCACCTAACCCAAGTTGAAGTGGCAAAAAAACTCAAAACCACCCAAGCAGCCGTAAGCCAATATATAAATTCAAAACGTGCAATAAAAGGTACCAAGCAATTCAACGACTTATTACCAAAAATCCAAGAGGAAGCCAAAAAAACCGCCAACCGCCTCGCAAAACAAGAGACCACATGGGATGAAGTTACACTAGATTTTTGCAGGTTATGCTCCAGCTTTTACACGACAGAAGAAGCCCTAACAGACGACAACTATACAATATAAGCAATCAATTTCATTATTAATATAGTGTTAAATAAGCAAAGACTTCGCTTTTCGCGACGCTTCTCTTATATCCTCGCTTTTCACATAATCATGGAAAGGGAATCTGAAATGAGTTCAAACCAGAGCCAGCCTACAGCTAAGGATTGTAAAGAATGCAAGGAAAAGAATAGAGAGCTTGACTGCTGGAACCCAGACCGCATGATAGAGACGCTTATGCGCAATAATGACAAGGTAGAGCAGAACTGGGTAGAAAAAGGATTGCCGAACCTAGTTGACGACATATTGATTAATTATGAGAAAATCGGCGGCATGGACCATCTTGAAGGGCGCGACTTACCATCCAAAAAGGTTGTCCTCGAAGTCCTCGACGACTTACTCACGATTCTTTTCCCTGGTTATTTAGGTGACTCAGAAATAACAAAGGCAAATATAAAATATCACTTGGGGACTAAACTCACATCTGTTTACACACGGCTCACAGGAGAAGTTGAGAAGAGCCTCAAGTATATTTGCCGAAAAATCAGCGAGTGCCCACAGGACATTTGCCAGAAAAGGGCCGATGTTGTAGTCAAAGAACTTCTTGAAAGGCTACCGGAGATCCGGTCAATGCTTAGCGGCGACATACAAGCAGCCTACAAAGGTGACCCCGCAGCCGTAAGCACTGACGAAGTCATCCTAAGCTATCCATGCGTTTTAGCAATAAGCACTTACAGGATTGCACATGAACTTTACTTAGATGGAGTGCCATTGATTCCACGCATAATGAGTGAGCACATGCATTCCTTAACAGGCATAGATATTCATCCGGGCGCTAAAATCGGTAAAAACTTCTTCATTGACCATGGCACAGGCGTCGTCATCGGCGAAACAGCTGAAATCGGCGATAACGTCAAACTCTACCAAGGCGTAACGTTAGGCGCGCTCAGCTTCCCCAAAGACGAGAAAGGCAACATCATCAAAGGACGAAAACGCCACCCCACAGTAGGCAACAACGTGGTCATCTACTCGGGTGCAACATTGCTGGGAGCAGAAACTGTGATCGGCGACAATGTGGTTATCGGCGGAAACGTTTGGATAACCTCGCCGGTGGCTTCAGGGACAAAAATCACTATAGCGGAGCCTGAACAGAAGTACAAAATGGAAAACCACACAACAGAAAAACAAAAACCCTAATTTTATCCTTTTCAAAGTTAAGCTTTTCGAACAATAAAGGAGGCATAGAAAGAGAGATTATAGTAGGCGGAAGTTTTCTTTGACAGTGGTTAACACTACATGCGTATTGGTACGCTCAATGTAGGGTAGCGCAAGCAGTTTTTTGGTAAACGCTCCTAAGTCCTCGCGGCTTTTGAATTTTGCAACTATGATGGCGTCAGTCAGACCAGTGACATCGTAAACGCTGCAGACATTTGGTATTTTGGCAATTTCGTTTTCTGTCTCCACCAACCTGCCTTTGGAAACGGTGATTTCTGTTACCACAGTCATCTGGTAGCCGAGTTTTTCATGGTCAAGCAGAACGGAGTAGCCTTTGATGAGGCCATCGTCCTCCATCTTTTTGATTCTGGATAAAACTGTACCAACAGATACGCCAACATTTTTGGCGATTTGCCTGCTTGAAAACCTTGCATCCTCTAATAGGCCTTTGAGAATTTTTAGGTCTGTTTCGTTTAGCTCCATAAACCTAACTTCCTGCACGTTCTTTCAATTTAACATGCTTTTGTGAAACATTAGTTTTAGTTATCATAGCATTATATTAATAAAAGTTTAGTTTATTCGCGCGGTTAGTGGATGCGGAAGTCGGTGAAAAACCCCTCTACTGCACTTTAGAGTGGCTTGGATTTTGGAGGGAAAAGAATAGTAATCTTAAATTACTGCTTGAACCCAAAATAGTTCTGAGCGGCTAAAATGCAAGTCAAATACGACACAATTCTGGTGCTGGATTTTGGGGGACAATACTGTCACCTCATTGGTAGAAGAATCCGAGAAAACGGTGTCTACTCAGAAATCGTTGCCCATGACATTTCGCCGGAAGAGGTAAAAGCACTCGGCGAAAAATTCAACGTCAAAGGCTTGATTCTCTCAGGCGGACCTTCAAGTGTCTATGAACCAAATGCACCTAAACTAAACCCACGCATTTTAGAAGTCAACTTACCCATTCTGGGTTTGTGTTATGGCCATCAGCTTTTGGCGCAATTAACGAACGGCAAGGTCAAACCAGCAGCCTGCAAAGAATACGGAATATCGCAGGTAGCCATCGATAAGCCGGTAGGCGTGCTTGAAGGGTTGGATAAGGAAGAGAAAGTTTGGATGAGCCACGGCGACACTGTTTATGAGTTGCCAGCTGACTTTGAAGAATTAGCTCACACCGAAAACTGCCCTGTCGCCGCTTTTAGGCACAAGCAGAAACCCATTTACGGACTGCAATGGCACCCTGAAGTGATTCACACAACACACGGCGCCGCTATGCTGCATAACTTCATTTTTGAAGTCTGCAAATGTGAGGCAAACTGGAAAGTTGAAGACATCATCGAAAAGATGGTGCAAGAGATTAAGTCCGAGGTCGGCTCAGCAAAAGCAATCATCGGCTTAAGCGGAGGCATAGACTCCAGTGTTGCCACCGCGTTGGCAGCTAAGGCTTTAGGTGACCAGCTTACCGCTGTTTTTGTTGACCACGGTTTCATGCGGGAAGGAGAACCTGAAGCAATACACGAGACCTTTTCCAAGCTTCCAATCCACTTCGTAATGGCAAATGCACAGGACCGTTTCATGCAAAAACTCGTAGGCGTCTCCGATCCCGAAAAGAAACGCAAAGTAATCGGCGAAGAGTTCATCCGCGTTTTTGAAGAAATCGCAGAAAAGACAGGCGCCCAATACTTGTTGCAAGGCACCATTTACCCAGACCGCATAGAGTCAGGTATAAGAAAAAACTCTGATGTTATAAAATCTCATCATAACGTGGCAGGACTGCCAACGAATATCAAATTCAAAAAAATCGTCGAACCATTGCGTGACTTATACAAAGACGAGGTACGAAAAGTGGCAGTAATGCTGGACTTACCTAAAGAGCTCGTTAATCGCCAACCATTTCCTGGACCAGGCTTAGCAGTCCGCATCATAGGAGCGCTCACTGAAGGGAAAGTGACAGTTGCCAAGAAAGCCGATGCAGTTGTCCGGCAGGAAATTGAGAAGAGCGGTTTGGCTGAAACCCTGTGGCAATACTTTGCCGTATTAACCGACACCAAAGCTACAGGCGTAAAAGGTGATTCGAGAGCTTACGGGTACGTGGTGGCGGTTCGCGCCGCGGAAAGCCGTGAAGCCATGACTGCCAATTTCGCCCAAATTCCATACCCCGTATTGGAACGGATTTCAACTCGAATCACCAACGAGATTCCTCAGGTAACCCGAGTCGTATATGATATTACTCACAAGCCGCCTGCAACAATTGAGTGGGAGTAGAAATCCATAATTCTTTATAAAAAGAGCAAACACTAGTTCAGTATTAAGGTGACATGTCTGAAAGCGCTCATTCTGGCCGGCGGTTTTGCAACACGATTGCGCCCTCTTAGTTGCAGTAGGCCTAAAACGCTATTTCCAATAGTTAACAAACCCTTGCTCGAATGGATTTTTCAGCGGTTAGCAAACGACGGCGTAACAGAAGCCATTATGGCAACCAATGCGTTAACGCAGTTTTACATTAAACAACAAGCCCCGTCAAAACACGGTTTAAAAATAAAGTTTTCAGTTGACCCAGCTAAGACGCCGCTGGGAACAGGGGGACCAATCAAGAAGGCGGAAAAATTAATCGGCCACGACGAGCCCTTCATTGTTTTGAACGGGGATATTTTTGCGGATTTGAGCTACAGAGAACTCATCAGCGCTCACAACAAAACCGGGGCTTTAGCAACAATTGCTCTTTGCAAAGTGGAAGACCCCTGCAGATATGGCGTAGCGGAACTATCCGAGGACAACCACATAAAACGATTCATTGAAAAACCAACAATAGACAAGGCGCCAAGTAACCTCATAAACGCTGGAGTTTATGTTTTGAGCCCTAAAGTCTTCGATTATATTCCTGCAAAAAAGCCGGTTTCGATCGAACGGGAAGTTTTTCCAAGGCTTGCTGAAGAGGGAAAGCTTTTCGGTCACCGCATCAACGGTTTGTGGATTGACATTGGCAAACCAGGAGAGTTCCTTCAAACCAACAAGATAATTCTTGATGCCGAAGCAAAAAACCTGAAATTGAAAAGGGCCAAAAACTTTGAGCTAAAAACACCGGTTGCTATAGAAAAGGATGCCATGATAGGGGAAAACTCAGTTATTGGACCTTACGCTATTTTAGGAAAGAACATAACGGTGGGAAAAAACTCACAAATAAGCAACAGCGTGATTTTTCCGTATGTTGAAATCGGCGAAGCCTGCCAAATTGAGGGAGCGCTGATCGGCGAAGGAGCAAAAATCGGCAAGCATGTGAAAATTGGCAGCGGCTGCATCATTGGTGACCTTGCAAAAATTAAAGACAACTTAACCCTGTCTGAAGGAGTAACAGTCTGTCCAGCAAAAGAAGTCACTGAAAACATTTTAAACCCTAAAGGTAACTGTTAGTATGCAATGGGTTGACATTTATGAGCGAAAAGAAACTTTTTGGAACAAACGGTATCCGGGGCTTAGTTAACGTTGAATTAACTCCTGAGATGGCCATTAAAGTTGGCTGTGCAATCGGCACTTTTTTTGGAAGAAAAAACCTGCTAGTTGGGCATGACGCTAGAACCAGCGGCACACTGTTCTCTAAAGCAGTGATATCAGGATTAATGGCGACTGGCTGCAACGTATTTTTCGCTGGGATGGCGCCTACGCCTTCCTTGCAGTTCGCGGTTAAAAATCACAAAATGGACGGCGGAGTAATAATTACTGCTTCCCACAACCCGCCAGAGTACAACGGCATTAAAGTCATTTGGAGCGACGGCATCGAAACCTCTCATGAGCAAGAGACAGAAATAGAGAACATTTACTATCAAAACAAAATAGTGTTCGCGCCGTGGGATAAGCTTGGAGAAGCCCGGGACCTGCCGGGAATTAATGACGAATACGTCCAAGCAATAAAAACTCATGTTAACCAAGCAAAAATAGCGGAAAAACACTTTCATGTTGTTATAGACGCAGCGAACAGCGTTGGTGGACTCACTGCACCGCCATTACTGCGAGAGCTAGGCTGCAAAATAACCACAATCAACGCTAACATCGACGGCACCTTCCCCGGACGATTACCCGAGCCTAGACCTGAAAATCTCACAGATTTATCCTCAACAGTCAAGGCAATCGGCGCCGACATGGGAGTAGCCTTCGACGGCGACGCTGACCGCTCAATTTTTACTGATGAGAGCGGCACAATATACTGGGGAGACAAAACTTTTGCGGTAGTCATAAAACAGTTTTTGCTCAAAAATAAGGGCGCAAAGATAGTGACACCAGTAAGCTCATCTACGCTGATAAAAGACACGGTTGACGCCTACAAGGGCGAGTTAATCTGGACCAAAGTTGGAAGCGTCACGGTGTCCCAGAAAATGAAGGAAGTCGACGCAAAACTAGGTGGAGAAGAAAACGGCGGAATATTCTATGGTCCACACCAAGCTGTCCGAGACGGAGCAATGACAACGGCCTTGCTGCTAAACATCATGGCTGAGACAGCTATGCCGCTGTCTAAGCTTGTAGCTGAGCAACCCCAGTACTTTATTGAGAAGGGAAAAATCGAGTGCCCAGACGACAAGAAAGAAGTTGTGCTCCAGAAGATCTACGAGCAAGTTAAAGGCGAAAACATCAGCACTATAGATGGAGTAAAAATTTGGTTCAGCGACAGCAGCGCTATTCTGATTCGGCCAAGCGGAACAGAAAATGTTTTTAGGCTGTATGCTGAGGCGAAAAATCAAACAAAAGCATTAAAGCTAGTTGAAGACTACAGTTCAAGGCTTAAGAAAATTCTTGAAACCGTATAGCAATATGCGGTCCAATGTGGAGTCAACTCAGCAAATGCCTAATATTTTACATTTGAAACCAGATGCGCTGGATACAGTCGAGAAATGCTCAAAATACACTGTAGCCGTGGTTGGATGCGGACGAAAAGGGATCCTTTTCGCAAGTGGCTTCGCTGATGCAGGTTTTCAAATAGTATGCACTGACGCGGACCCAAGCGTAACTAAAAAGTTAACCAAGGGCAAAACCTTTTTCACTGATCAAGAAATGGAGACCAGACTAAAGAGCCTAATAACAACTGGCCAATTAACTGTTAGTAGTGACATCAAAAAAGCAGTTTCTAAAAGCGACATCGTAATTGTAACGGTACAGCCGAAAAGTAACGACAAAAAAAATGGCGGAGCCCCCGAAGTTAATAGCATTTGCAAGCAGGTTGGAGAAGCGCTGCATTCGGGAGCATTGGTCATTTACAGTGACGTTGCAAGCTACGGTTTTACCGAAAGCACAATCAAAGAAACCATAGAGAACACCTCAGGACTTAAAACAGGAGCAGATTTCGGGTTAGCATACGCTCCAATCCACGATTCAGACGCAGATAACGCCAAGAAGCTAAGCAATTTAGAACTGAAGGTGGCGGCAGTTGGAAAAGACGCCCTCGAAGCAGCAGCAACCACCCTAAACACCGTTTCAAAACATGTTAAGCAAATAAACAACGTCAAAAAAGCTGAGTTAGCGACCCTTTTCAATGTTGCAAAGCAGAACGTAAATATGGCGTTGGCCAACGAGTTGGCGGTTTTCTGTGAGAACCTAAACATGGATTACTTTGAAATTTTGCAGGCGCTAGAAGTAAGTGACCCCGCCTTTTACCCTACATTATTGGGGGAAACAAACAAAAACGAGTCTTATTTGCTACTTGAAAGCGCAGAAAACGCCAATACAAAACTTAGGCTGCCGGCGTTAGCCAGGCAAATAAATGAGGAAATGGTGAAACACGCGGTTAATTTAACACAAGATGGCCTGCGAGGCTGCGGCAAAACATTGAGAAGAGCGAGAATTGCAGTTTTGGGCGCAGCTACTGAAAGCACAGCTGGTTACATCAAACTGTTAGAGCTAAAGGGTGCCAAAGTGAATTTTTTTAACATGTCAGCAAAGAATGAAGCGTTGGATTTGACCGCTAAAACAAACTTGAATGAGGCAATTGAAGGCGCAGACGGGATAACCTTACTGACGCGTGATGGACAACTTCAAAATTTGAATCTGAAAAAAATTAAAGCATTGACAAAAACGCCCTCAGTGATCGTGGATTTAGCAGGTGTTTTTGAGCCAGTTAAAGTTGAAGCGGAAGGCTTTGCTTACCGTGGACTTGGAAGAAGCCAAACTGCGCAATAGGGTTTATTTTAAGTTAAAGGGTTTACCTTCGGTCACTATTTTTTCAGGCGCCTTTACTTTCCATTTCTTTAGAAAAGGCAGATCCTCTGTATCTTTACGCAGCTCATCAGGGAGCATTTCAGGGATTTCTTCGCGAATAGGGTACCACCGTAAGCATTTGGGGCAGACNNTTCGAAAACATAAAGTTCAAGCGGGTGATACTTGTCTATCGGGCAGGCTAAGATATCCATTAATTTGCGTTTCATCGCTGTTTCACAAAGTAGCTATTTGACTGCTAAACTATTAAAACTTGCTTGGCAACGGTCCTACCTTTATGTCTAGTACGGTTTGATACCAGTTTGGACCTGTGCTACGCACAATACGGGAAACGCCGAAACTGTAACTTGCGCTTAAGCTGTCAAGTTTTGCTGCAACTTTTTGCTTGGTTTTACCAATCGGATCCTCGTTTCCCACCGCATGTTGAAAGGCATAGAAATGAATCCAGCCGCCGCCTTCTTTGAGCGCAGACAACGCATCAGGTAAGTATTCAAGCGCTTTCTCAGGCAGAGGCATCAGCACCCGATCAGCTTTCCACCTCAATTTGGCGGCGACTATCTCTTTTGAGTCTCCAAGCAAAGGAGTTACTTTTCCGTAAACTCTATTGAGTTTGACGTTCTCTTCCATGTATTTTACTGCTTCAGGATTAATGTCAATTGAATAAACCTGAGTTGGACAAGCCGTTTTGGCGATAATTATGCTAAAGCAGCCTACCCCAGCAAACATGTTAACAACAATTTCGCCCTTTTTAACCACCCCTGCAAGTCTTGACCGCTCAAACAAGAGCCGAGGCGAAAAATAACACTTCGCTAAATCAACTGAAAACACGCAGCCCCTCTCTTTGCATCTAGTTTCTGTTCTGTCTTCGCCCCCAAGCAAGCTTAACGTTCTAACCCTGTAGTCTCCGATTACAGGGCTTGTTTGGGCAAAAACTGTTTTCACGCCTTTGTGGATAGCCATTATTTGGTTTGCCACTTTCTCCGCGTTAACATTGTCTAGACTTAAAGTTTTGATTATTGCAATGTCGCCAACTATGTCAAAGGAATTGTAGATTTGGCGTAGCATCTCAGAAGGTACGTTTGTTGATAATTTTTCTTTCAGCCGCTGCCTCATCCAAATATCTCCGTTATTGTGAAGATATCGGAAACCTTTAAAAGCAAAATACTTTTCTTTGTAGGCAAGGCGTTTCTAATGGAAAAGTCAGGAATTGTTTATGAATGCATGAGATGTGGCGCAAGAGTGCCTTCTGAAGAGCTAGAGCTACGGGGCGGAGAGACAAAATGCATCATCTGCGGCTACAGAATCCTAAAGAAAATTAAGCCGCCGGTTGTTAAACGCGTTCAATCGAAATAAGAAAGATTTACTCGTAAAACAAACGAGTATTTTTATTTTTTAATAGTAATCTTGGTCACCAAGTTTACGCAACGCTTTTCCTTTAAGTCTTATAGAGTCGCTAGCGAAGCCATCTGCGTCTAAATCTTTTTCAACCGTCTGTCGTTTAACGGTTTCACCGCATATGCCACCGGGTAAAAGTCTTCTTTTCATGCACATAGAGTAGGTGCATTTTGCGACGCTACAGTTCTCGTCTGTTTCTCTACACCAAACGGAGTCCCGTCGAAAGAAAACGGAGTTTTTGCTGCATTTAAAAGCGTTGCAGTTTGGAGAACAAGCTTTTGATTGAGCCACTAGGTCCACCTCAATTATTAAATCAAAATTTTATCGTTTGTCTTTAGGTATGTTGTTTTCTTTATTGCTTTGGAGTCCATATAAACTTTATTGTAGTAAAGAAAAAATTTGAAGGTTTTTTGACGGCTAACGCTTTGATATTCTGCGCCAGAAAAGCTCCAACACTACGAATAGTACTATTGCAACGACTATTGTGATTATAGCAATTAGCAGACTGACTGGTAATATCAGGGAGCCGAGAGTGACGAACTTATCAATTTTCATTTGAACTGAAGTTGGTTGATCAACGGTTAAGGTTACAGCCTGGTAATCTTTTTGTGCGCCAGGGGCAAATGCAACTATCTGCATGTCGCCGCCGACAACATTGTTGAAAACTGCGGTTCCGTCGTCGTTAGTATTGATAGAAAACCGTTCCGTAGCTGGTCCATTTAAGGTTACATTAGCGTTTTGGATTGGGTTGCCGAAGAAATCAACGACTGAAACGGACACTTTAATGCCGTAGAGGGTGCAGGTGATTTGTTGTTGGCTGTTGGCGAAGGCTTGGATGTTAGTTTGATTGATCATAATGTTGTCTGAATCGTAAACCTGCACACTGTAATCTCCGAAAGTAACTGTTACGATAGCTGAACCTGAGTGGTCAGTTGTGGCAGTGTAAAATAGTCCGGTTGTTAATTCAACCAAGTCTATTCTTGCGTCTGAAATTGCTACCTTGTTAGAGTCCAAGACGCTGAGTGTTAATGCCTCGCTTGGGCATATAATCATAACTTGATTCACACCTTCGGCTGGTAAGCTGCTGACGGTGCTGTTTCCACTATTGAAAACTTGCCCATATAATGAAGCGGCTATATTGTAACTTATTCCAACTAGTGTCGAGTCATAAGTAAAGATTCCCTGAGCATTTGTTTGTCCAGTGACGTTTCCAGTTTGGGAGGTGCCGTTTGTCTGCTGATACTGGAAGGTGACTGATAAGGTGACAAATGGGACGGGAACGCTATTTTGGTTTTGAACAGCGATTTTTAGATCGGTTAGCTGGCAGGTCATCTTGAAAGTAGCGCCGCCAGAGACGGTTATGTTACTTTGTCCTACGTTAACGCCTGACAAAGATGCAGTTAAACCTACATTCCCTGTTTCAAGGTTTATGGGGGCAACTCCGTCGGTTCCACTTATACTGCTGTAAGTGGTACCTGTTACGGTGTCAAGCGCTTGAATAGTTATACCGGAAACCTCTTCGCCTGCTAAGTTTACTGTTTCCACCTGTATCGCGTACCCGCTGATGGAGAAGCTTTCTGCATCCAGTATAGCTTTCTGGGTACCCTGCGGTGTTAATGTTGCATTGTAGGTTCCAATGGCTATGTTAGATGGAATTTGCAAGGTTCCATTAATGTTGCCCAAACTATCAGCTGTTAGCGACTGCGTGTTTAAGCTTGAACCTGCGGGGGTTATCACGCTTAAAGTTGCAATTTCACCCGGCTGGTACCCAGTTGCTTCAATGCTGGCTGTTTGACCTCTGTGGTATGTGCTTGAGTCAAGAAAGCCTACTGAAAACTGGGTTTGAGCCAAATCGTCAGTTTGGTTAAAGTATGCGATATACGTGCCCGTATACACGGCAAGTGAACTATTACCATTCGGCTGGAAACTGCTGTTAGGGAAAGTAACTTGGGCACTGACAGTGCCAGTTTGGCTTGCGGTGCCTAAAGACACTGCCTCGGAATATTGCGTGTTAAGAGGGCTTGGAAGCGCAACGGAAACATTTGCAAAGTAGGGAACGCCAGCGGTTGCAGCAGTTACAGTGACGTTCAACATGGTGGCGCCGCCTTCCTGCAAATAGGACGAGACTGCATTAATGAAGTATGAAGTGGTGACTTGGAAGTCCTCTTCAGTTGAATTCGCGTTGTAGGTGACGTCTCTTATCCTTACCGCGTAGCTGCCGGTTGCAACTGCAGGCACAGTTAAGTTAGTGTCAACCAAGTATCCGTCAGCTTGGCCGGAGGCGACGGTTTGTCCGTTAAACAGCACTTGGTAGTTGCCGTTGCTTGTGTAGATTGTTCCTTCTATATTTAACGCCATGCCTACTGGACCAGTTAAAGTGCTTGTTCCGTTGCTTATGGTTGATCCTGCTGGGATAATTTGTAGAATCTGTATGCCTAGCTGCGAGTTTTGTCCAAATGCAACTTGGGTAGGTATTACTGCAAAGGCGACTGCCATTAACACGATTAGGGCAACTGTACCGATTTTTTTGTTCAAACTGCTCTCTCTCCCAATAGATAACTATCCACTTGTAAGTGACTGATGAGTTAACAAAGAGAGGATTTTAAACTTTCCCATTTGAGCTTAACATTAAAGCTTCTAACAGCGACAAACAGTCTATGTCAAAACTTGTTTGAAGCAGAGAAATAAGTTTTGGCATAGGATTTTTAAAACAGTGATGTTCCTAACTGTTAACAGTTTCGGGGAGAAAACGTGGAAAAAGACATTGCAGCCGCGCTTATTGGAGCGCTAAAGAAGCAAAAATACCATTTAGTAGGCAATCACTCAGCAGTTAAAAGGTGCAAATGGCTCTACGAATCCATAGTCAATGGCAGATCATGTTATAAACAGAAGTTTTACGGCATACAATCTCATAGATGCATCCAAATGTCACCTTCCATACACTACTGTACCCAGCAGTGTTTGTTCTGTTGGCGAGCTCAAAGCGGTGACTTGCAAGTCAAATGGGACGAAATGAAAATTCCCAAAATAGACTCACCTGACGAGATAGTAGAAGGCAGCTTCAAAGCACAAGAAAGAATTCTAACCGGGTACAAGGGAAACCCTAAAACGGATTGGCGCAAGTTTCAGGAAGCTCTTAGACCCAAGCAGGTTGCCATAAGCTTAACAGGTGAGCCAACACTCTATGAGCCACTTGGGGAATTAATCCGCGCCTACCATCAAAAAGGCTTAACTACATTTCTTGTTTCCAATGGCACACTGCCAACTAAACTCTCAAAACTAAGCCAGGAACCAACGCAGCTCTACGTCTCTGTCTGTGCACCAAACGAGCAAGTGTACAAACAGGTTTGCAGACCCCAATTCCCAAGCGCATGGGAGAAACTTAACGAGACGCTTAGTTTACTGCAGAGTTTCCGATGCCCCACCGTAGTTCGGATGACGCTCGTTAAAGAGCACAACATGTCGGAAATAGATGGGTACGCTAAGCTCATTGCAAAAGCTAACCCTACTTACATTGAAGCAAAAGCATACATGCATATTGGTTTCTCAGGTCTTCGCCTAGGATTTGAATGCATGCCTATGCACGCGCAAATTAGAGAATTNNATTTGCTGAGAAGCTAGCGGAAAAAACTGGATATAAAATCCTTGATGAGGCACCAGAAAGTAGGGTTGTGCTGCTGAGCAGGCTACAGAAACCCATCCAAGTTGGCAGCAACTAGTTCTTTGGCTACAAGGCCTCGTAGAAAATAGGTTTACACAAAGCAACTAAAGCATAGCAAGCGGGGGCTTAGCTATTTTGGGTAATTGAAATAAAGAACAGCGCATAATTCTTAGATGGTGCCAGTTTTGTCGACGTTAGAAAGCGTTCTCCAAGAAGTAAAGAAAGAGATTGTTGAAAGAAACAAGATCCGCGAGGAAACACATGAAAACATGCGCAAAGCAACAAGCCTCTCTAAACAGGCAATACTTCTTATTCACCAAAAAAAATATGCAGACGCTGAAAAATTCATCAAAGATGCAGAAACAAAGATTTTAAGCCTTCAAGAGCTCTCAAAGCAGTTTCCCGAAATTGTATTTGGCGGCATGTTTAGTGCAACACTTCAGGAATATTCGGAAGCACGCATTTTCTTGGTGCTTGTCGGGGAGTCTCGTTTTATCACTCCAGCTGAAATTAAAGTGCCTTCAGTTGATTTTGTTTTAGGTTTAGCTGATGTTATTGGGGAATACAGGCGGTTAGCCTTGGATAATCTGCGGGAAGGTGAGGTCAAAAAAGCTGAAGAATGCCTGGAAATAATGGACCAAATATTCATTCAACTACTAGCTCTTGACGAGGCATACATGCTTGTTCCTGGGCTTAGGCACAAATCTGATAGTGACAGAAGAATAATTGAAGCTACGCGTGGCGATGTGACGTTGGAAGTCCGCAGGAAATCGCTTGAGGATGCCTTAAAAAAGTATGCAATCCCGGATAAAGCTAAGCGAACTATCCGCAGGCCTAGAAAGGTCGACAGTTGACGCATAACCGGCGATTGATGAGCAGTTTCTCATTCCAGAAAGCCCACCAAATTCAACAGTGCCTATCGAAAAAAATAATCAGAGAAAATAGGCTACCCTCGAAAATCAGGACCATAGCAGGTGTGGATGTTTCCTACGTTGGCGACTTAGGTGTGGGCTCCATAACTGTTTTAGATTATGATTCTCTGGCGCTGCTGGAGACGCAAATGGCAAGTTGCAAAGTTAAAATGCCGTATATCCCGACTTTGCTGTCGTTTCGGGAGCTTCCGCCAGCGATGGCGGCAATAAAAAAATTAACTCTACAACCTGACGTGTTCCTCGTTGACGCTCAAGGTTTAGCCCATCCCTACAGATGCGGTTTTGCCAGCCACCGTGGACTCGCTCTTGGGAAACCGACAATCGGCGCTGCAAAAAGCAGGCTGATTGGACAGCCCGTAGAAGGAGATGGGGAGACCTTGTTGGTTGACAAAGACGAAGTCATCGGAGCTGTGGTCACTACAAAACAGGGCACCAACCCCGTTCACTTAAGCATAGGCCACATGGTGACACTTGAAACAGCTGTAACAATCGTTTTGCACTGCTCCAAAACAAGAATCCCAGTGCCTTTACGGCTAGCTCATAATTTAGCTTCCAAAGATAGAATTAGGCTTGAGCAGGAAAGCAAAGTAAATAACAGTGAAAAGTAAAACTGTCTTTGAGTGTGAAGTGGTTGGCAGAGGAAATAACGTTCGCAGAATTTGAAAAACTCGATCTACGTATCGGAAAAGTAATTGAAGCAGTCCCTATCCCAAACTCAAAAAAACTCATCAAAATAATTGTCGATTTTGGCACAGAGAAACGGCAGGCTGTCGCTGGACTACTTAAAGTCTATCAGCCTGAACAACTAGTAGGAAAAAAATGTGTCTTCCTCCTAAACCTTCAGCGCCGTATGCTGGCAGGTATCGAGTCGCAGTGCATGGTTTTAGCGGCCGAGGACAGCGAAGGAAACGTCACTGTACTCATGCCTGAGAAGGACATTATAGAAGGCAGCAAAATCGGTTAACCCCCAATCACACTTTGCGCTGGTTCTGCTTCAGCGACTGGGAAAAAGTTAAATTGGTAAGTGGAAACACCTTATTGTATAATTTATCGTGGTGTTCTTAATGGCAATTAACGAAGAAGCACTTATGTGGGTTGAAAAGTACCGCCCAAAAAACCTAGACGAAGTAGTGGGCCTGCATGAAATTGTTGCAAGCCTCAAAGCCTTCATGAAGAAGCCGCAGACTATGCCTCATTTAATGTTTGCAGGTATACCAGGCACAGGAAAAACAACCCTTGCACTCTGCATAGCACATGAGCTTTTTGGTCCAAACTGGAAAAGCTTCACCTTAGAGCTAAACGCCTCTGATGAGAGAGGAATCGACACCGTACGTGAGCGAATCAAGGATTTTTCTCGTTACAGCCGCACTGGCTTTGGGAACGCGTCCTTTGCCCTTATTGTTCTTGATGAATGTGACCAGATGACCGGACCGGCTCAGACAGCACTGAGACGAATAATGGAAACAAGCAGCCGCACATCTAGGTTCATTTTGATATGCAATCAATCAAGCAAAATTATCGAGCCCATCCAAAGCCGTTGCGCAATCTTCCGCTTTTCCAGACTAGACAAGCAAGCCATGAAAGAGCAACTCCAATGCATAGCTAAAAAAGAAAAAGTTACCCTAACACCTGAAGCAGCCGACGGAATAGTGAATTTTGCAGAAGGCGACCTCCGACACGCCATAAACGCGTTGCAAACAGCCGCAGCATACACAGAAAACGTTATTGACGAAAAAACGGTGTCGCTAGTCATCGGCGAAGCAAGCCCAGCGCAAGTGCAAAAAATGATTCGCAAAGCACTCTTCGGAGACTTTATGGAAGCAAGAAAAACCATGTATGAAATAATGGGGTCATACGGTTTCTCGGGCAACGAAATAATAAGGCAAATGCAAAGGGAAATATTCAAAATGTCCGACATCACGCCTGAACAAAAAGCGGAACTCTCAAACGTAATCGGCGAGTATGATTACCGCTTAACTCAAGGCGCAAACAGTGACATCCAACTCAGCGCCCTACTTGCACAATTTGCTAAATTCGGCAAGGTTCTAGAGGACACTTATGCCAAATGATCTGTTATGGGTTGAAAAGTACCGCCCAAAAAAAATAGAAGACATAGTTGGCAACGAAGAAGCGAAAGCCGCATTTCTCGATTGGCTGAAAGCCAAAAACAAGAAAAGAAAGGCAATACTGCTTTATGGTCCACCGGGCGTAGGAAAAACCGCATTGGTTAACGCTGCCGCCCGAGAGTTTGGATTCACCATCATCGAAATGAACGCAAGCGACGCGCGCTCCGAAAAAGCCATCAACGCTATCGCAAAGCCAGCCACCAGCTATGTCGCGTTAGACCATTTTTCAACTCAGAGCAAAGGCAACATGCTTTTCCTTGACGAAGTCGACGGCATCTCGGGCAACGAGGACAGAGGTGGAGTAGGCGCCATCATAAAAATCGTTGAGGAATCATTGGTCCCAGTGATAATGGCGGCAAACGACCCAGAAGTTGATAAGCTAAGACCGCTCAAGAAGGTTTGCGTGCTGGTGCGTTTCCATCAGATAAGAATTCCGCTTATAATCGCTTTGCTGCAGAGAATTTGTCTCCTTGAGCATGTAAAAGCAGAATTTGAAGCCCTTGAGCGGATCGCGCAAAACAGCAAGGGCGACGTTCGCTCGGCCATAAACGACTTACAAAGCCTCAGTGAAGAAAACCAAATCCTAACTCTGCAAGACACCATGGCTCTCTCCTCCAGAAACAAAGACATCAGCATGGACGAAACTCTAAGAGGCCTATTCTCGTCAAAATCAATCGCTGAAGCCTCAGACCTACTTTTCCGCTCAAATGTTGATTACGACGAGTTATTAATGTCGGTAAGCGACAACCTTCCACGACGATACTCTAACCCTGACGACCGTGCAAAAGCCTACGAGTTCATTTCTCAAGCCGACCTTTACCGCGGCAGAATAGGAACAGAAAACTGGCATCTGCTAAAGTATTTCTACAACAGCCTATCCGAGGCAGCCGCAGTTGCACCCCAATCCTACAAACCCTTCGAACTCATAAAGCCGCCCATAAGGATAATAACGCTGTTTTGGACTAAAGGCAAAAGAACAATGCTGGACAGTATATGCGGCAAAATAGGTGTGCAATGTCACGTTTCCCATGCAAAAGCAAAACAAGACTTTGTCCCTTACGTCAAAGCAATTTTACAAAAACAAAAAAAGAGTCCTCTTGCTGCATGGTTTGGTTTTAGTCCAGAAGAAGTTGATTTTGTAGTTAACATGAACAAGTATTAGGTGGGAAATAGCTATGGTAATTGTTTTAAATCCTAAGGGCTTCAAGTTGCCAAGGGTGGAAAAAGANNCTCGGTTTGTTCTCAATCAAGAACCATAATAGCATCGAAAAACTGATCGACACAATCACTGAAATATTAGGTACTGAAGTTGTTTTTTCGCAAACATGTAACCGATGCGGAAAAGCCTTCCCATGCGGCGAATGTAAATATGGAGAGTTATGCACTACTAAAGACCAGCCGTTTAGCTGCGTTTGCACTCAATGCCTCAGGACCGAAAACACTTTGAACGACACCTCGAAGAAGTCGTACGCTCACTTTTAACGTTTCTTAACGCATTTTTTTCGTAACTTATAGTGAGTACTTTTTGTGGCTACAGACAGTGAACTGACTATTTATTGAAAAAGCAAGAGTTCACCATAAAGAAGTGAACTAAATGAAGAATAACATTATTGAGGCTTTAAGCCTAACCAAAATCTACAACCAACAAATCAAAGCTGTAGACAGTATCTCCTTCTCAGTTGAAGAAGGCGAACTGTTCGGTTTTCTTGGACCCAACGGGGCAGGTAAAACCACAACTATCAAAATGCTAACCACATTGTCAACTGTAACTTCTGGAAAAGCAACTGTAGCTGGGCATGATGTAGCCAAAAACCCTGAAGAAATACGCAAAGTAATCGGCGTAGTCCCTCAGGAGCTTACAGCTGACGACGAATTAAAAGGTATAGAAAACTTGCTCCTTGCAGCCAAACTGCACCATGTCCCAAATGCTTCCGCAGGTAAGAAGGCGCAGGACTTGCTTAAGCTTTTGGAACTGGAAGCTGCAGCCAAACGACAAGTTAAAACATATTCAGGCGGTATGCGTAGGCGTCTGCAGCTTGCGATGGGTTTGATTCATAGCCCCAAAATCCTGTTTTTGGACGAACCTACATTGGGGTTGGATATTCAGACTAGACAGAACATTTGGTCATATATTCAGCAACTCAATCGCGACCAAGGGGTCACGGTTTTTATGACTACCCACTACCTGGAGGAGGCAGATTCCCTTTGCAGAAGAATCGCAATTATCGATGGCGGGCAAATCAAGCTTTTAGATTCACCCACGGCGTTGAAAAATAAACTTGGTGCAACCGTTCTAATGCTCAAAGTCTTAGACGGCGCTGACATGTCGAACTCCTTGAACAAGATTCAAGACGTCACTGAAGTAACAAAGGAAGGCGGCATATACAACATAAAACTTGCAAAAACCGAAATCGCACTCCCTGCAATAGTTGAAGCCGTAACAAGAAAAGGGCTAAAAATCTCCGACATCTCATTGACTAAGCCAACCTTGAACCAGGTTTTCCTACAAGTTACGGGCAACACTATGCGAGATCAGGGAACAAATGGCGATGCGTATGGTCAGCGAGTTCTAATCGAGAGGTTGAAATAAAATGTTCAATGACACCTTAGCTTTAACAGGGCGTTCCCTCAAAAAATGGATCCGTAACCCAGCAGCCATTATGCCAGGCGTTTTCATGGCTGTTTTTTGGTTGGCGCTTTTCGGAAGCTCATTTAACTCAGTTAATCTTGTACCCACGCAAGTTGGAAACACCCCGCTGTCGCCTACCTTGGTTTTGCAGATCAAATCTGCGATTAGTTCAGTGTTCGGCGGCGCGTCAAACTACATCACGTTTCTTACAGCGGGCATAATCACTTTGATAGTAATAATTAACATGGCTTACGGCGGCATAGACATAGTCATCGATCGACAGATAGGTTACCTTAACTCTCTGTTAACTTCACCGATAACGAGAGCATCTATATTCTTCTCGGGTGCCATGCAAAACTTTGTAAAAGCCATGTTCATTGCAGTAATAACCTTCTTAGTGGCTGTTGTACTTCCTAACGGGTTACAGGTTGGAGCAGGCTTTGGCGTCTTCAACTTGCTTGGCATATTTGCGGCTATTGCTTTAGTTACATTTGGGTTCGGCTGTCTCTTCACTGCTGTCGCATTCTCTGTAAAAGTCGTAGATTCACTGATAGCTATCATCAACTTCCTCACGTTTCCTTTGGTGTTCATGAGCAGCGCCATGTTTCCACTAGGCACGTTCCCAGCTTGGCTAAAAGGCATAGCTGAAGTCAACCCAGTAACGAAAGCTGTTGAAACGGCAAGGCTTCTAATAGTCAACGGTAACCTCACAGGGGAAAAGCTGTCAACGCTTGCAGGAAACATGCTGTACCTAGTTGTCTTCGCAGTGGTGCTTGCAATAATAGGGTACTTGATTGCAAGAAGAGCGTTGAAAGCCGAATAAGGAAGACAGGCAAATGAAAGCACTAACACAAAGTGAAGTAGCCTTAAAAGTGCAGGAGGCAAACTAGGAGCCATGTCAGATTTATGCATTCCACGCGGACAAACAGTCACACTTGACACTGTAGACGGCGACCTCAAAGTCGGAAACAACGCGACAATCCAACCAAGCAATGGCAAAAAAGTCACTGTGACAAAAGGCGTCTACCTTGAAGGAAAAGCCTACGTGAACGGTGACCTTGAATGTGACTCAGTTGAATCCGAGATTTTCTTTTCGAAAGGTGACGAAATTTCTTCGGGTTCCAACAGGGCAAGACTTGAGTTGACAGGTAGATATGCCGGAAAATTGGAAGTAAACGGCAACTTGACGGTGCATAAACAGCTCAATGTAAGCCATTCAGTGCAAGTCAAAGGTTTAATCGACGCTTCAGAAATTGATGTCGGAGGAAAAATCCACGCAAACGACATCAAATGTAGGAGAATAAGGGTTGGCGGACGCGCAGACATCCAAAACTCGTTTGAAGCTCAAACTGTTGATGTCGGAGGCAAAGTAGTCGCGTCCGGAAAAGTCAAAATTGGAGACTTACATGTTGGCGGCGAAATAGACGTAGGCGGCGGAACCATTACAGGCAACATTCGAATCGGCGGAAAATTCAGCAGCAAAACCCCACTGGAATTCGGCGAGCTCTTAGTCTATGGCAAAGGTTCTCTACCTGCCGGTTGCAAAGGACGCAAAATTTCAACTTTCGGGAAGCTCGAAGTAGAAGGCGCCTTAACCTGTGATTACATGGAAATAGGCGGAGTCATCGAGATAGATGGCGATTGTCATTCAGATCATGTTGAAGTCGGCGGAAAACTCGAGGTTGGCGGTTCACTGTTTGTTTCCGATAAACTTGAGGGCTACGGATCAACCGAAATCGGCGGTACCTTAGAGAGCACTCATCTTCGACTAAGCGGCAAATTGAAAGCTAACAAAGTAATCGTCAAGGAAGAAGCAGATATCAGCGGCAAATTAGAAACAGAAAAGGGACTGAAGGCTAAACTGGTAACTATTCGCAGCGGCAGCCGATGTGAAGGAATTCTAATTGGCGAACACGTTGAGGTTGGCAAAACCTCCGATTTAAGTTATGGCGGCTGGGGTATGAACTGGGCGATGAAATGGGCAGCGGCAGGCGGAATGTCTAGGGTTGACGACGTGTACGCAAAATCGCTTTTAGTTGGTCCGATGTGCAGAATTGGGCGTATTTTTGCTGAAACCATAAAGTTGGAGCAAGGCTCAGCTGCGGAACAGGTAACTTATACAGGCGAGCTAAAAATTGACTTTGGAGCCGCCGTAAGTGAACCACCCAAGAAAGTAGAAACCCTCCCTCAACCCCCTTTTTGAGGCAAAAACTATGACAATCTAGAGGAGATCAAGCAAACATTGCCACGAAATGAGTCTAAGCGGTCGAAAACGCAGCTTTACGCAACCATAATGGAAGTGCTGATAGGGTATCCTGAAGGCGTCAAAATTACCCGCCTATCATACGGCGTCGGCGCACCTGTGGATCGGCTCAGAAACATGGTTGAAGAGCTTTGCAGTTTTGGGCTTGTGCGAAAAATGGCTGATGACGAAGGGACATACTTTCTTGCGACGCCACGTGGGCTGGAGTTTTTGGATACTTACTGGAAAATGCAGGGCTTCCTCGAAATATTCGGCGACAAACAACCAGTAAGAAAACAAAAGGGAAAATACTGAGAAGCTAACAAAACTAACCTAAAACTCGAAATCTGGCTCAGTATTTGATAAGAATTTTGGCTTTGGCCTCGGGAAAAGTTGGAAACTAACAGGAAAGAGCAAACTGACGTAATAAGTCATATTCAGGTCTCAAAATTAAAAATCACCCCAAAACAAATCCCATCTAATCCCCCCTCCCCATTATTTATGATTCACCAAAAGTTAATTGGCAAGATACGATCAACAAAACTGCATAAACAAAAAAGCTACAATAAAACGCTTCCAAACCTAGACAACACTACCCGTATACAAAAGCATCAACCAAACCTACAAAAAAAGGTCGAAGCAAATCTTAGGTAAATCTTATCTACCCTTTTCAATTAAGGTTAATCAAAAGAAGGCTTTGTTTATGGCAGAAGAACATTTAGGATTAAACGTAGCTTTAACTCAACTTAAACTTGCCGCAAAAAAACTGCAGCTAGACAATGGCATGTACAAAATGCTCAGTTTACCTAAACGCTCAATAAACGTTAGCGTTGACATCCGCATGGACAACGGCTCTGTCGGCGTATTCAATGGTATAAGAGTTCAACATTGGGATGCCAGAGGACCCTTTAAAGGCGGAATCCGCTATGCCCAGGGATTGACCCAAGATGAAGTAACCGCGCTAGCCATGCTTATGACTTGGAAATGCGCTATTGTTGACGTTCCATTCGGCGGAGCCAAAGGCGGCATCTGCATAGACGCAAAAAAAATGAGCACCCATGAATTGGAACGGCTAACAAGAAGATATATCAGCCTTATTTTTGAGTACCTTGGACCCCATCGAGACATTCCAGCACCAGACATGTACACAGACGCACAAACCATGGCTTGGATAATGGATACCTACAGTCAACTTAAAGGATACAGAGTACCCGAAAGCGCAACAGGTAAACCAGTCGAAATTGGCGGTTCATGGGGCAGAAATGAAGCTACAGGCAGAGGAGTAATCCACTGTGTTAAACAAGCTGCACATGATAAGGGGTTAAAGCTAAAAAACGCATCTGTAGCAATTCAAGGCTTCGGTAACGTAGGCTACCACGCTGCGGAAGCGGCATATAATGAAGGCTTAAAAGTAGTCGCTGTGAGCGACTCTACAGGAGGCATCTATTGCCCAGACGGCATAAACCCGTCTGAGGTCCTTGCACATAAGGAGCAAACCCAAACTGTACAAAACTGCCTTGGCTGCAAAAACATAACCAACCAAGAACTGCTAGAGCTACCATGTGATGTTTTGATTCCTGCGGCATTGGAAAACCAAATTACCTGCAAAAACGCAGACAAAATCCGAGCAAAAATGGTTGCTGAAGCCGCAAACGGACCCACCACCCCCGACGCAGACAAAGCCCTCTACGAAAAAAACATCTGCCTCATCCCTGACATTTTGGCAAACAGCGGCGGAGTAACAGTTAGCTACTTTGAGTGGGTACAGAATTTAACTCAGGAGCAGTGGCCGCTGGAAGTGGTTAACAGCAAGCTCGAGACTAAAATGACCAAAGCCTTCAACGATGTTGTTAAGCTTGCCAAAATTGAAGGAAGTGACATGCGCACAGGCGCCCTGATGTTAGGTGTCGGACGGGTAGCTAACGCTATAAAAACATTGGGACTATGGCCTTAAACCAAAGCCTGTGCCAAAGTATGCTCATAATCCTTTTTTTCTAATTGTTTTTTCTAGTGCAAACGCTTAAAACTTGCCTTAGCGTATCTGTTGAACCCCACAAAGGGGAGAGCAATCGACAGGGAGAAGCGAGAAGGTGGCGTCGAAAATTTGCACTTTGGATTTCCGCTATGAGAACTCCATGGTTAAGGTTGTTGCTAACCGTAACTGCCCTGAGATTAAACTTGCTGGTTTAACGGTTGGTCCCTTTGATGAAGGAAACGAGTATGAAGTTTACTTTTGGGTGGCAAAGGAGCTTGCTTACGCGGGGATGGTTCATTTCCGTGAAGAGGATATATTGGATTCCACTAAACTGTTTAAGGTGCAGTGGAGAGAGGGCGTGCAGATTCCTGGACAAATTTCGGAGTTGACAGACGATTTCTACCCTAAGCTTCGCAGGTTCATCTTCGATCTGAAAGATCAAGCCTTAAAAGAAACTGAAAAATACCAAGAGTACAATAGAACAAAGCAGTTAGCCCGTGACATTGTTAATTCTCGATTGAAGAAAATTGTCGCGTTATCCGCTGCTCCAACTCAAAGCGGCCAGGTCTTAAAGAAGCTTACAGATGAGGAAAAAATTCTCTTCGAGCAACTTATGAAGTTAATCTCTGAATGGAAAGCCAAAATACTAGAAAGCGATGGAGAGAAGTAAATTGGCTAACGAAATAATGGTTGATCCACAGCAACTTTTCCAAGAATTTTTCAAGAAAGAGAAGTACCGTCAGCGAATTGCTCAGTTAGCCATTTCAGGAAAAAACTCTATTGTGATCGATTTTGAGGAACTATATGGGTTTGATCAAGCACTGGCTGAAATGTTGCTCAACAAACCTGAAGAGTACCTGCAGCATGCGGGAAAAGGGGCGTATGAGCAGCTCCGTATTGAAGATGCAGAGTATGCAGATAAATTAGAGAAAATTAACATCAGAATCATTCTGTTACTTGGCAAAGAGCAGCTTAGAAAGCTCGGTTCAAGACAGATGGCAAAACTGGTTATGGTTGAAGGAATTGTTGTAAGAGCTACTCCTGTTCGTCCCATGGTGCTGATAGGCGCGTTTAAATGCAAACGTTGTGGAACCATGAACCAGGTTGAGCAGACAGGGCAATTCCTAAAAGCTCCAGCAATATGTCAAGCGCCGGACTGCGGAAGAGACGGCCCATTCGAGTTTGCACAGGAAGAATCTACCTTTATAGATTCGCAGGACCTGCGCTTGCAAGAGAAACCAGAAGACTTACCACCTGGGCAGTTACCGCGCACGTTAGCAGTTAAGCTTGTCGGCGACGACATCGTTGATATTGCCAGACCAGGTGACCACGTATCCATTGTGGGCATCGTTCGCGCCTTTGCACCGTCGCTAATGGGCATGGGCAAACTTCGAACATTCATTCTGCAACTTGACGCTAACTCTGTAGAATTGCTGGGAAAAGAACCTGAAACTTCATCGTCTACACCTGAAGAGGAAGAAAAAATTAGGGCACTCTCGCAAGACCCCGATGTACATCGCAAAATATTGAAGTCAATAGCGCCGTCAATCTTTGGGTTAGAGCATGTCAAAGAAGCAATCATGTACTTGCTATTCGGCGGAGTGTCAAAAAGCCTCCCAGACGTAAACATCAGAGGCGAAATGAACGCGCTGCTCATCGGTGACCCAGGCACTGCAAAATCACAGTTACTGCAGTATGTTGCCAGAATAGCACCCAGGGGACTGTACACTTCAGGCAGAGGAACAACCGCCGCAGGCTTAACTGCCGCAGTAGTAAGGGAGAAAGGCGGGAGCATGAGCCTTGAAGCGGGCGCATTGGTGCTAGCCGACAAGGGAATTGCGTGCATTGACGAAATGGACAAGATGCGACCCGAAGACCGCGTTGCCATTCACGAGGCTATGGAACAGCATACAGTTTCGGTTGCTAAAGGTGGCATCGTAGCGACATTGAACGCTAGGACTGCTGTGCTTGCGGCTGCTAACCCATCGTTAGGCAGATATGAACCCAACCGTACAGTGGCTGAAAACGTGCCTCTACCAGTAACCATCCTATCAAGGTTTGACTTGATTTTCGTTTTACGGGACGTGCCCAATAAAGAGGCAGACGGCAAGATGGCTAGGCACATTTTGGAAATCCACCGCAGAGGAGTAAGCCCTGTAGAGGCTCAGGTGGACGCTGAACTGCTACGCAAATACGTTAGTTATGCCAAAACCATACGTCCTGAATTAAGCATGGACGCATTGAACCGCCTTAGCGACTTTTATTTGGCTATGCGTGCGGCAAGTGAAACGGAAGGTTCACCCGTAGCTATAACTGCGCGTCAGCTTGAGTCGCTTGTCCGTATTTCTGAAGCTCGGGCGCGAGTTGCTTTACGTAAAGAAGTAACAGGTGAAGACGCCGATAGGGCGATTNNGCATTGACTTGTCTTCCTATAAAGTTGACATTGACTTGATTATGACGGGCAGGTCCAAGAGCATACGAGATCGATTGTCAATTATCCTCTCGGTGCTACTGGAGATGGAAAAGATTACAGGTATGGTGGAGAAAGATGCCCTTGTCAACGAACTGGAACAAAAGCATAAGATTCCACGCTCTGAGGTTGAACGCATGATAAGCCAACTGC
>PLSP01000150.1 GCA_003165195.1 Candidatus Bathyarchaeota archaeon
GTTAATAGTGCATCCTTTCCTTGATCTGAGAGACAATATTTCCCATGTTCGTCAGTCTTGATTAAGTCTCCTAATTTGTTAAGATGATGTTGGAGCTGCCCGCTGCTTTCAATGGAGGTTTTCTTCTTTAAATCGGCAAATCCAAGAGCTTCCTCACTTAAAGCCTTTAAAATAACGATCCTTGTGGGATGGCCAAGGGCGTCGAATATTTCTGCTCTTTGTCTGTCTCTTTCAATGTCTTGTCCCTCTTCCATTATCGTGCACCTCAAGGCACTCACTACACTTAGATATTTAATGCCTCGTTTGAAGACTTCCGAATAAAACCAAGTCCTGTTTTCAGGACATTAATGATCTAGTTGACAAGGCCCTATATTTCGTCATACCCAAGTTTTACTTCGGTTTCTGAAGTGGCCCCTCAATGCGACACTGCATCAAAGAGGACCCAACTCAACTACTACCCAAATAGGAGAACATCGTTACTGAAGCAGCAAAACAAATACCTGCTTCAGATCCAACACCACACCGGCATTTACAACTCTGGCGTTTTTCGTTCCTGTGACATCGGCTACATCTTAAAAATAAAGATTTTTTTCTTTCTTTTCTATTTTTAGGCAATTAATTTTTTGTTTTAGCGAAAGCTATCTGCTCTAAGGGTTTTTATCCGAAGCATTTATGGTTGACATTATATATTTTATTAACTGACCTTTATGTCTGAAAAAACGGTTTCAATTCTTAGAGCTCTGGGAAATCCGAACAAAGCCAAAATAGTCGCGCATTTAGCAAAGCATAGGGGAGAGACCGCGGAAAGCATTGGAAAACATTTAGGATATCCACTACCAACTGTCTACAAGTACCTCCGCGAACTCGAGGCTGCAAGAGCAGTTAAGAGCGAAGCAAAGGGCAATACGCGAGTGTATTTTGCTGGCGACTTCAAGCTTGAGGTTTCGCCTGAGAAGTTGATGGAGGCGTTCGAGGAACATACGATGACAGATCTTTACAGAGGCAGGTTTGGAGATGAGGGAATAAATAAGTTTAGCGAAGTTGCAGCTAAGGTGAAAGCTGGAAGGATGACTTTCAGACAAGCAGCCGCAACTCTGGGAATAACCTACTATGAATTTGTCTCACTTCTAGATGAAGCCGGCACACTCGATGCCTAGTTGGCTGGTAGTAGATTCATCAATTCTTATATTCTTTGATAGGAAAGGGCAACTGGAAGATTTCTTGCGACAGAAAAAGAAAGAAAACTACAAAGTTATGATCCCAAAAGCGATAGCCCAGGAAGTCATCGACGAGCCAAAGGAGTTTGCAGAAAAAATCAAAGAAACAGTTCCAGAGTTGGCAAACAAAATATCAGATTCTGTTGTAAGGATTAACACTGCTATCGAGCAAGGGCTCATCTTGGTTGAAACGGTGAACTATAGGAAGTATTCGAAAGTGATGGATAATGTCAGGAAGCATTTGAGTAAGCTGGAGGCAAAGCCCGAATATGCGGTAAAGAAGGGCGATCCAGAACTCATAGCACTTGTTATTCAGCTCTATGATGAAGCTAAAGAAAAGATCTTTGTCGCAACATTGGATAAGGGATTGCTAAAGGCACTTAAGCCGTTTAGCGGTGAAGTTGAATATGAACTCTTAGACACGCTGTGACCATTAGCGCACAGGATCCAGTTAATATTCAGCGCGCCCACTTCGTTTATTGCTGTATATGCCTCTGTCTCCGTTCTAATGCTTCGTCATAGCAACCTGCAACATTAGTGTACTCTCTACCGAGTGTTTCCGGGCAGGCTCAAAATCAAGCAGCCTTATAGATTTTAGCCTTAGGATTCAACATCTCAGTCACAACACTTAGCAAATGTTGCAGTCAACCTATGCGCATCAGCATTAGCAGGGTTACTTATCAGCAAAGGACTCAACTAATAGCAATTCTGCCCATGTTCGTCTCTATGCTCTCTGTTGCCGTCTTGCTTAAGCATCGAAAAACCACCAACTTGAGCAAATAGACCTTTTCCCGCGGCAAGGAGGACCCACCTTCCAATTTACACTTGGAATAAATGACCGTTTGTCTTTAGTTTTATTTTGTTTGTCTGTCTGTCTTTGTTTGGTTGTCGGGGAGACGAGGGGTGTGGGAAAGTAGAGAGAGTATAGTAGTCGTGGTTTGGGTTTGGGGATTAAAATTTAGTCCCCCACACACCAACGTTTTACCATTGCCTATTAATTACTTGGGTCCGAGACAAAACGATGCTTAGGTTAAAGGAAGAGGGCTAACAACTTTACACCAATAAAGGGACAAGCCAGCGCCCAAAAACTGCTCCAATGCTTGCACGCCTCACACGTAAATAGAACAGGTCAAAAGCTCTTTTACTTTCTCTTCTCTCGCCGTTTAGCGCGCATATGCAATGTTAGAAATGTTCATAGAACACCGTTTCGCTTAACGGTTTTCTCATTGAATGATACGGCGATGGCTTTAAGTCTGGGTAACCTAAGAGTAACAAGCACTCCAGATCATAATTCTTTGGGATGTTAAAAGCTTCTTTGACTAGCTTTCGTTCGAAGTTACAGATCCAGCAACTTCCTATGTCTGCTTCAGTAGCCTTTAGCATCATCTGTGTGGTGGCGACGGAGCAATCCATCATCGCACTGCTAATGTTGTCCCATGGGTTCACCCATGCCACGTCTTTATCACTGCATACAATTAACACTAAGGGAGCGTTAAACACCCTAGGAGTGATAGCTCTAAGTTTTGCCAACCCTTCTTCACTCCTTACTACCAATATCTTTTGGGGTTGTGCATTGTGGGCAGAAGGTGCCAATCTACCAGCCTCAAGTATTTCATCCAGTATTTTTTGAGGCAAGGCATTGGGAAGAAATTTTCTAACGGAATGCCTCTTTTCAAATAACTCCATCAATTCCATGGTTCAAACCTGCTTTGTCGATAATCTGAAATATTTGTCTTTATAAGTTTGTCGCCTATCGAACGGTTGTTGTGCGTGGGATTAAAATTTAGTCCTTTGATCGCGAGCTTGAATTCCCTCTTTTTGAAGGACCTATTGACCGAAGCAAACGCGGCAGTAACCTGACTTGTTTTCTCTTGACCTTTTCCCAGACCAGCGTATACTCTGTGCGTCTTAAGCCAAGAAACCTTGGACTAAAGTTAGTCAAGGAATTTTTACGGAAAGCTTTTTATCGTAAGCAGTTTCCAAAAGTAGAAGTGGGTAACTTGTCCAAGAGTTCCACTTTAGCTCTTATTCTCCTTTTCCTTATGTGTTTAGTTACTTTGCCAACTGCCACGGTAAAAGCTGCTTCTAAGACCATAACTGTTCCGACCGATTACCCAACAATTTCAGAAGCCATAGGAAATGCAACCGACGGCGAAACCATACTTGTTAAAAGCGGAACTTACGCTGAACAAACCATAGAAATAAACAAATCACTTACGATCATGCCCGAAAGCAATAATGTGGTGACAATTGACTTTCACCCGCCTCAAATTCCAGAAAACTTCTTTGGTGTAACCATGATGGTCTACGCCAATCCAATCACAATTGAAGCTAGTAATGTTAAACTTTCCGGGTTCACAATAAAAAGCGATGGCGGAGACATATCCGCGAACGGAAACCAAATTCAATTAATAAACAACGTGATAGGAAACGAAACAATACCGATTGGTGTCCAGTTAATTGGAAATGAAGCCCAAATAATAAGCAACACAATAGCGAACTATAGTCAATTAAGCCTTACAGGTTCTAACCAAACTGTCGCAGACAACTACTTAGGAGGTCTAACAATCACAGGTTCTTCCAACTTCATTTCAGGGAACAATGCTGGAGGTATACTGCTGACAGGCTCCGAAAATGTTGTTAGTAGAAATTCTCTCAATGTCATCAGGTACAACGGAGGCACGGGTATTAACTTGAGTGGAAATTATAACCTCATAAATAATAATACTGAACTTGGCAATAATGCAGGAATAGGCGTCGGTTATGCTGTAAATGCAGGTGGTTCATTCAATGTTTTTGCTGGAAACATAGTTGAAGGGGCAGGTCTGTGGGGTATCTTGATGGGAAACGGTTCTTACAACGTGTTTTATGGAAACTTGATTGCTAATAACGGCGGATTAGGTCATGACGGATATGGTTTAGCTCTTGGCGAAGAAAACATTGAATCAGCAACAAATAACCTTTTCTTCGGCAACATCTTTGTGAATAATTTTAAAAACTTTGGAACAAACTGGCAAGTGCTCGGTTCAAACTCTTTCGATAACGGCAAAGAAGGAAACTATTGGGACGATTACTCAACGAAGTATCCTAACGCTACCGAAGTCGAAAATTCAGGAATAGGCGACACGTCTTACTTGGTATATAGTAATGTCACGGATAATTACCCTCTATTGAAGGAGCCTAATGTGTCTGATGCGGTTTCGGCTTTGCCAAGTCCTTGGTCATCACTTTTATCTTCTGTTATAGTACTTACCGCTACTTCTCCAACAGTTTCCACTTCGCAAAGTCCAACACCTACGGTTCCAGAGTTTCCATCGTTGGCAGTGGCTTCAATATTAATTGTAGCTACGTCAGTGCTCAGTGCAGTGGCAGTTACTGTAAAAATGAAGAAAGCAAGTGATGAAAAACTTTGGTCATAGCAAGACTGCTAAAGCTTAAAAGCAAATTAGCTCTTATTTGGAATTATGAATAAGTTGAGTAGGTTGCTGCTTTGCATTATATTGATTTCGGCGGTCATGCTGGGTAGCCTTATACAAGTTAGGGCAGATATTGTTTTTCAAGATAACTTTGGTAGCGGTAATCTTAACAAATGGACCGTAATGGGTTCGCCGCCAAACATAGTTCAAACACCCCGTTTGCCAGGTACTACATATTCTATCCAATTTCCATTAGAGTCTTCTCAATATGCTAATAACCTCACGTACATACAAGCACCTTTTCCAAAGTCAACCACAGCTACGCTTGAATTCTTTTTCCAGACAGATACAGCTCCACCAAGTGAAAGCGGAACCACTTTGGCTATGATAATGACTAACACTAGCACTGCTACGGGGGAACTTTGGTTACTGCTAAGTACCGGGTTGAACGGTACATCATTTACTTTTACGTACCCCACAAGTAAAAATGGTGAATCTGGAACAGTCATACCAACAAACTTGATGACGGGTTGGTACAAATTTGACATTGCTATAGATCTGAAAGACAACCCAGGAAGCGTTCAGCTGTCAATTAACAATTCACCAGTATTTAATACCACAGTCAGTCAAGCCAATTTTAGCCCCACAGTTTTCAGGCTTGGACCATACATTACCAATGGCTACAGTGGCGGAAACATCTACTTTGGCGATGTCGCCGTCGCAAACACATTAACGACATCGATACAAACTAACCCGAATTCCACGAGTTCTTCTGCTCCTGAATATCCAACGGCAACTCTGATAGCTCTAGTATTTGCCATTGCAGTCACTTCAAGCGTAGTTATAGTTATAATGAGGCACAAAACAAGATACCTTTGGCAATAAACACCTTTTTTGTTATTTCCCATGCCTTTTAGCTTCGCATACAGCCGATAAAAATAGATTCATTTTCGATGATAAAACTCAAAACTTCTTAGTCAGATAGAAACAATGTGGCGAAAACTTGAATTTAAAACTTGCCATAGCGGTATTGTTTGTCATTTTTATTTTCTACATGGTTGTTTTAGCGTCGGTTTTTTATGGTTTTCCACCAAATTTCAACGCTCCTTATGTGCCTTCAAATTATTCATTGTTTTCGGCGGTAGGCTTAATTGTTTTTATGGGGCTGATCTATTTTTTGGTTTTTGCAGATGCAAAGAGCAAGATTTTGCCCCTGACAAAGTGGGGAATAACTTTTGTAGTTAGCACAATCATTGCGTTTGTTAGTTTTTCTGTTTTCTATTTTAGCGAATTCGTTACTAAACAATTTGAAATTAGTTCCTATTTCTTACTTCTTCTGATAGTTGGTTCTCTCATCTCATTTATAAGCGGTCGACAGATAAATGGCAAAAGTCAAAAACCGTCTGCTCCGTTTGACAAGAAATAAAAAATAGGGTTTTTTTAATGCGAATGCTGACGTGTTTTATCAAGACTTAATCTATAACGCAGTCAAGAACCTATAGGAGGGGAGGGGTCTTCTATTTACATGGGTTTTCTATAGGTAAAAAGGGACCCAAAGCATCGCCTTTTAAACCATACAAGCGAAACCAAGAGGAGGGGATAGGGGTCTCAATTTTACATTGGGTTTCATTAGGTAAAATTGGATCCAAGGCAACAGACGAAAAACCTCTAACAAAGGTAAGGCTGCATTGAGATTTTCAGAAGTATGATTAGAAGGCGCATTCTAAGGGATCCGAGGAGGGATAGGGGTCTACTATTTGTGACAAAAAAACAACCACAAAAAGAGCAAAGTCTAAAGCACCCCGCCTCGTAGGAGGGGAGGGGTCTACTATTTGAAACGATTTTCTATATTCAAATAGGCAAACCCAACATAGCCATATTCTTAGCTGAGGATAGTAGGATAAGGGTCCAGTATTTACAACCAATTTCTTAGATCAATATGGAGGATGAGCCTGTCGCAGGTGTTGGCTGCAACGTTAAATAAGATGATTTGCCCTGTTAGCGCGCCTAGGAGAACCCAGAGTTGAACTTGGAAGACATGAAAAAGCAAATAGAGGCTCTCGTCATCGCCAAAGGTTTCTACAACAAACCAGAAGACATACCTAAGAAACTCCTTTTCGCATTCATAGAACTCGGCGAAGCCAGCGACGCCTGGAAAAAAGGCCTGCCTGAAGAGAAAATAGCCGAAGAGCTCATCGACGTTATATTCTACATTTTAGACGCAAGCCGCTTAGCCTGCCCAAACATGAACATGGACAAAGTTTTCAAGCAGAAACTAGAAAAAAACCTCGCGCGCCCCTTCCAATACGGCGAAGGACACCGCTCGAAACCCACTGAAAAAACAGAAAATAAGTAGCGAAGTTTTTATCCAAAGAAACGCCATTGATGCTGAGTAAAAGTGGAGTTTACTTATCCTGCTAAAGTACGTTTCGAATGTAGTCGATGCGGTTTATGCTGCGGGGATACGGAGCACAAAAAAAGGCATATCCTGCTCTTAGAAGCTGAAGCTAAACAAATAGCATCAGACACCTCCAAGCAAATAGACGAATTTGCCCAGCCAATCCAATGCAAACAGCCATACACTTTTGAAATGAAAAAAGGCAGCGACGGCAAATGCTTGTTTCTTAAAGAAAACCAATGCAGCATCTACCAGTCAAGACCCTTAATCTGCAGGTTCTACCCCTTCGACTTAAGATTTGACCAAGAAAAACAAGTTCACAACTTCGATTTTACAGTCGAATGCCCAGGAATAAACAGCGGTGAAGTCAAGGGAAAAAAAGACTTCAAAAACCTCTTCGCACTCGCACAAGAGAAACTAGGTTGAACCGCCTCAGAGATGCCGGAGGATGTCGGCTTCATCTAAAGTTATGCCGCAGTAATGGCATTTTAAAAGTAATGGTTCCTGAGTTTTCAAATAAAATTTTGAGACTACGGGTTCTCCGCTGTTGCTTATGCAGCAGGGATTCACGCACTTAATTATTCCCTCTACAGTCTCAGGTAGTTTAACCTCTAATTTCTCAACAACCTTGTAGCCTTTGACGATGTTAATGGAAGCATGAGGGGCCACTAAAGCTATCCTGTTAACTTCCTGCGGGTTAAGCGCTCTGCCTTCAATCTTAACGATGTCTTTAGCTCCGAACCGTTTGCTTGGAACATTAATAGCTATAGTCATAACCCGTTTATCTTTGCCAGTTATCCCTAAAATCTTGATTACATCAAGAGCGTAGCCGCCCCTGATGTGGTCGATGACTGTGCCGTCTTTGATTTTTGAAACCCTAAGCTCCATCTCACTCACGCCGCATTCCTCTCCATGGGCTATTGCATACGCAACAAATAAGATTTTACTTTAAAAGTTAGAGTTATGGAGAGCGTAAGTCAATAACAGTCGTGCCTGCAAACTTGTCAAAGTACCTGATGAACGTGCTGTTTTTTATTCGCCACCTGCCAATAAGTAGGTCAAAGGGAAGCAAAGGCAAAATTTTCCCAAAATTCCTAACTGCTGCATGGTCGTACGACATCTTTTTGCCATCGGTCCTTACAACCTTTAGACCCATAACCCGTTTGCCTATACTTTGACCATTAAAGCCTTCAAGCAATGTTGAGTAAACCCAAAGAAGGCCTATCGTGATAAATAGTATTGTGCTGAATGCTGCACCGAGAAAGTTTTTTACGTTTATTGATAAGACTTGCGGCACAAGAAAAATTGTAGCTGTAATTGCTAGTATTATCGCAAAATCTATCAAGAAAGCAAAAGACCTGTTTTTAAAGGAGGCAATTGGAAGCTGGCTTGCTTTTCTCTGAATGTCGGCAACTTCCGCCCACCCTTCAATATCATGAATAACTCTAATTGCACTTTCTCCCGCCCTGTTTAACCTGTACTTGCCTGAGGGGGTTTGCTCAATGAAAACTTCAAGCGAACGAAGGTGGAAGCTAAGTTTGCCGGTGTCAACCTTTAGCATGTTTAGAAGATCAGTGAATGACAATTCTCCTTTCTCGCTGAGGTTAAGTAGTATTTCTCTTCGCAGCTGATGCGAAAGGATTGAAAGTATCTTTGAAATGTTTTCTTGATCTACAGCCATTTTTGAAAACCAAAGTTCTTTTCGCTATAGTCGGTTCTAAAGTACCAGACCATACTCTCGCAAACTCCCATATAAGTCCAACCCAAAAAAACCCCCAAAACAGACCAAAATCACAGAGTCTTTAAGTGAAAAACACCATACTAGCTTGTATGTCAAGTGCCGACGTTGCCGCTGAGGTTTTCCGCCAACTTGAAAGCGAAGACTTCAGAATACTTAACATAATTGAGTCAGCGATGAGCAAAAGAGAATTTGTGCCAATAGAGCAAATACAAAAATACGCCAAACTTCCAATGGACCGCATACAATTCACTTTGGGCAAACTAACCAAGCTAAGCTTACTCCACCGAACACAAACCGCCTACGTGGGTTACACCTTGAATTATGTAGGCTACGATTGTCTAGCCATAAATGCCCTTGTCAAAGCCAACATAATTGAGTCGCTGGGAAAAAGCTTAGGGGTCGGAAAAGAAGCAGATGTTTATGACGCATTAAGCCCCGACGCCAAACGCGTAGCAATAAAATTCCATAGGTTAGGCAGAATAAGTTTTAGGCAAACAAGAAGAAAACGTGGTTACAGTTTAACTCGAGAACATGCAACATGGCTCTTCCAGTCGCATCTCGCAGCGGAAAAAGAGTTTATGGCGATGCAGCTTGTTTACAAAAATGGCGTTTCTGTTCCTGAACCAATCAGCCAAAACAGACATGTAATTGCTATGGGAATGATTGAAGGCGACCAATTATCAAAATACAAGCAAATAGCTGAACCACAAAAAATACTAAGAGAAATTTTACGCAACGTTCGCAAAACTTACACAAAAGCACACGTTATCCATGGGGACCTTAGCGAATACAACATTATCCTAAAGCCCGATGGACACATTCTCATTATCGACTGGCCCCAGTACGTGACGACAGATCAAGTTAACGCTGGAGAACTTCTTGAGAGAGACCTCAAAAACGTCCTTTCTTTTTTCAGACGCAGATTTAAGGTAAAAGTGGATTCTGCAGAAGCAAGTGATTATGTTACTGGAAAAGTAAGAAGTTTAAAAGTTTAACGCTTGCTGGCGTCAAGCACAATATAGAGAACGTTGTTTCCTCGGAGCAGCACGTTGCCATAATTTGTTAAAGGTTGCTCGTCTTTAAATTCATTAGCGCCTTCTAGAAGAATGTTCATGTGCCCATCGCACTTTATCATCTTCCCCTTGTATTCGTACCCGTTTTTGAGTACAACCTCGATGTTTCCATGCATCTGTTTTATGAGAACGTTCAACGGTTTTTTACTTGGTTCCATCATCATGTCTGTGTCCTCGGTAGATTCCTTGTATTATCCAAGAACCCATCACCACATATAAAAGGCTTATGAAACTCTGCAGACAAGACCTGACGGGAATGGCAGCTTGAAGCGGCCTTTTGCAGTAACCAGAAAAACACTTGAGCCCAAGATCTCAGTTCAAGCGATAGGCCCTAACGTATAATGCTTTTTCTTCACAACGATATAAAGAAAATGAAAAGTTAAGCCTGGGGGACTAACCTATATTTTCGATAGTAAAGATAGCAACGCGACGACAACGAAGGCAATTCCAGTCCAGAACAAGTCTCCACCCGTCACGAAATACACTATTGCGGCAACGATTACGGCTGGGATCAAAACTAGAAACAGCTTTACTAGAACAATAATTACCAAACCAACTATAATCAAAATGACGAGGAAAGGTATGCTTAACGCGCCCAATCCCAAACTGCTCAAAATAGAACAGATAACTGGCAGAAAAACCGCAAAATTCATGCTTAAGCCTCAACAAAACTGTGTGGAAACCAAGTAATAAACATTTTTTGGCATCTGCCAAAGAGCATTTAACGTTTTTGTATTTTTACACCAGGGTTTGGCGGTAATCAAAAGCAATTAGAAAAGCTTAACCTGGCAATCAAAGAAGAACTCAAAGCCAAAAGTCACGTTAAGACTTTAATCATTGCGTTCGCGTCGTTTTCTGCTTAATCTTAGGCAAAATGTTCTTCTGTGTTTGAACAACACCATAAACCGTTATCCTAAATTTCTCGTCACCAGTCTTCTGCACCACACCGTTTTTCGCCAACTCACCAAGCCTAGTACTTGTGATTTTGCCCGTTTTCTCCAGCTTGACCTGCAACTCATCCTTCGAGAGCGCATCATTGCCGACCATGCCTAACTTGCAACCCAAATAGCATGCAGTCAACCAAACCGAGATAGCCTCGTTATCTGTCAACCTGTTCTTAGGAACCAGCAAACTAACGCCGTCAACAGAAAACGCTACAATTCCAACCAAGTCTTTGGCTAGTTGCTGCAAATCAATATTTAACCAAAGTTTCTGTGCAATTTCAAAAGAAGGAATAAGATCCTTAAAAAACTGGTTTAAAAGCAGCCACGCTTCCTGAGGTTCAGCAGTAAATTCCTGCTGGGCATCTTTGTATTTTATTTGGACTTGGATTTTTTCGGGTTTTTGGCTCAACTCATTTTTCCTCTGATTTTTGTGAGCACTTCAGCTTCAATCCATTTCTCGCCCTGCATGGTAAGCTTAAACTCAGGTTTAGCTGGGTCAGGCTTGAAAACTTGCCCCCTTTTAGTCATCTCATTTAGTCGGGCAGGCACCATGCTTTTGATGCCGCTTGACTCCAGAAGTTTCTGAATCTGTGCAGCGGTATTTTTGCGTTCGTTGGATGCATACAGAACCAAGCCGACTGCTTCGTAATGGGTAAGGTTTTCACGTGTGACTATCACTGGACCCTCAGTTGTAGGCTCGATGATTCCTTTAAGCTGCGCTCCTGATGGTGTCAACCTGTTAGAAACAAAGTCCGAGAGTTTCTCCACAAAGTTTTCTGGAATAAGTTGGAGCATGTCAAGGATTTCCTGCGGGGTCTCCCCTTCAATAACGACTTCTCCGAAACCCGTTTTTACCCGTGCCTCTATACGCTTCATTGCCATTTAATCCTCTGTACGCTATATGCATCGTCGAACCTTTTTAGGATTTGTGGCTTAACGCAGGTTTTTGTGGAAAAAAAGCTATTTGAGGCGTTCCTTTAGGAGTTTGGATACCAATTCGGGGTTGGCTTTTCCACGGACTTCCTTCATGACGGCACCCATAAGCATGCCCTGAGCGTTCTTACCCATCTTGTCGACAGTCTGTTTGTTAGCTACAACTATACGATCGATAATTGGCGCTAACTCCTCTTCCGTGAACATTTTCAACCTCAAAACCGCTACCGCATCCACAACTGTTTTGCCTTCATTCTTTGAAAGCCAACTGAAAACATCTGAGATTGCCTCTTTTGCAAGCTCTCCTAAACCGACGGTGTTGAATATGCTTTTGATTTGGTCGTCGCTAACGTCGTCAACTTGGACGCCTTCACGTTTGAGTGCTTTTAAAGTTTCAGTCAAGAACGCCGACACCGTTGAGGCTTGAACGCCACTTTGCTTCACCGTATCTTCAAAAAGCAAGTTGTATTCTGAATCAGCGATTTGCTTAGCTAACTTGTCGTTTAACCCATATTGCTTCATCAAACGAGCAACCTTCTTGTCGGTAGGTTCAGGCAGGTTGCTACGGACTTTCTCTACAAACTCTTCAGTTATTGCCTGAGGCGGAATGTCTGTTTCAGGGTACATTCTTGCAGCACCTGGCCTTGGGCGCATATACCTTGTTGTACCATCTTCTTTTGCTGTCCGGGTTTCAGCAGGGATGCCCGTTAAGAGCTCCTGTGCCCGCTCAACAACAGCTTTCAAAGCATCCGCAACATTTTCAGTCGTATCAGCTACAAAGACAACCGCGTCGGATTCATTTGCTCCAACGGTTTTTCTTGTAGCTTCTACCTCTTCGGTTGTGATACCGTAGTTTGGCATTTCGTCAGTATGGAATATTCCGCCAACTCTGCCCCAGAACTTTGCCCTCTCAGAAAGCTCTGTTCCAACCCGGAAACCCTGCATAAGCTCTCTTCCCAGCAACCCCACAAAAAGTGGCAGTTTAACCGCCATCACTTTCTGGTTTTTATCCACTGCTTTGCGAATTACTTTGCTTTTTGTCTCCTTGAACACTGCCGTTACATCAACAAAATCTGGCTTGATACTTTGGGTCGTAACGCCTCGTTTTACAAGTTCCTCTTTTACGGCGATGAGCCCCAACTGCCGCAGAACCTCATACTCTACTACAGTGGAGATTAAATCAAGCTCCTGCACGCCTTTAATCTCGATCAAAGCCCCGTTTGGCAATGAAACATTAAGGTCTTGGCGTATCGTCCCCAGCCCACGCATTACTTTGCCTGTGTCACGAAGTATCCTTCCTATGGCAAGGGCAACTTCCTGCGCCTCCTTTGGCGAGTAAATCACGGGTGCAGTGGCGACTTCAATTAATGGGATACCTAAGCGGTCGATGCGGTATCTGATTGTTTTGCCCTCGTCCTCTGTTCCTGTTTTGCGTGCTGCATCTTCCTCAAGACTTGCTGCCTGCATGGGAATGATTTTTTCGCCGACCTTGATCCACCCATCTAAGGCGATTATGCAGGTGCGTTGAAAGCCGGTGGTATTTGAACCGTCAATGACGGTTTTGCGCATAACCTGCACTTCGTCTACAGGCTGCATATTCATCATCAACGAAGCCGTCAAAACCACTTCAACCGCGTCTATGTTAATTGGGTGCGGCGGTTCCTCATCCATTTCCACTAGGCATGAGCTGGCTTTGTTAGCTTCATAGAGAATTTTTACGCCTTTTTGGAACTCAAAATAGGCGGCTGGATCTATCTGTCCCAGTTCACTCTGGGTTGGTCGTAGGCGACGCAAAAAAGTAATTTCTGGTTCTTCTTTGAAAAGTTCAGGTGGGCAGCTGCAGAATAGTTTTGAGCCCACATTTAGTTGTTGGTGAATTTCCAGACCGACTTTTAAGCCTACTTTTGCGTAATCAATACCCATTTTGTTTTCCTCCTTCGAATATTGGTTCTTGTGGAGCTGTCCTTGGCGAGTACTCGCCTGCAATGTTGCTTTTGAATAGTTTGATGGCTTCTTCGGGATCGTTGGTTTGCCCAAGTGACCACATGAGTTTGACAAGTGCTGTCTCCGGGAACATGTCCTCAGTTGGGATTACACCGAACGAGAGCAAATCCCTGCCCGTGTCGTACACGTTCATATTTACTCTGCCCCAAATGCACTGGGAAGCCAACGCAACCAGCACGCCTTTTGCAACTGCGTTTTTTACGCTGTCAAAACAGAATTTGCTCACATGACCCAAACCTGAGCCTTCTAGCAAAATGCCCTTAATCCCCCGCTCAACATACCAGTCTATGACTGCAGGATCAAGGCCCGGGTGGAACTTGATTAAGGCTACTCTTTCGCTGAAGTTCGGTTTAAGCAGCAGCTTTTTGGTTGGGTCGCGCGGTTGAAATGTACTTGTTAGCATGGTTACTTGTTGATCTTTGATTTTGGCGATTGGGAACCCGTTGATTGATTTGAAGGTATCTCGTCGGCTTGTGTGGCATTTGCGAACTTTAGTTCCCCTATGCACTACGACGGCAATGTCGCTGACGGTTTCATGCATTGCCAAGCCAACCTCGGCGAAAGGGGCTTCTCCAGCAGCTTTTACTGCGCCTATCAGATTTGTTGCCGCATCACTGCTTGGGCGGTCGGATGAACGCTGGGCGCCAACAACTATGACTGGAACAGGCAGGTTCTGCAACGCGAAGCTTAGAGCGGCTGAAGTGTAAGCCATCGTGTCGGTGCCGTGCGCAATCACCACTCCATCCACGCCTGTTTCAATGCGTTTAGCAACTGTTTCAGCAAGTTCTCTCCAATGGTGCTGGGTAATGTTTTCGCTATATAAGCTGAAAACGATTTCCGTGTCTACCTTGGCGACGTCTGAAAGCTCAGGGACAACGCCATAGAGGTCGCTTGCTGAAATTGCTGAACGGACGGCGCCTGTGCGGTAATCAACACGGCTGGCTATGGTTCCGCCTGTACTCATGATAACCACATGTGGCAAAGCAGGATTCTGTTTGGGCAGGGGTGGAGAAGCAAACGCTGGTTTGGTGCCTTTGCCAACTTTGTCTATTTTAACTTCAGCTGTGACTTGGATGCCTATGTTGTAGCCGCTTTTCATTTTCACAATGACAACAGTGGCGTCGCCGAGTTCACTTCGCGGTATAAGGATGCCCTCGTAGATTTTGCCTTTGCTCGTGACACGTATAATATCGCCGACGTCGCAGTCTGCTTTCTTTAGGGCTTCCAACGCCGATCCGCTGTAGCCTGAATTTTCGAGTTGACTCATGTTTGCCTGTTCTCCAATTTTTTAGACACGTAGACTCCATCGCGTTCGTAACCAAAGCGCATGTAGTATCTTCTTGTTCCTAATGCACTGATAACTAAAAGCTTTTTGAGATCAAAATCCTCACGCGTTATGCGCTCAGCTTCCTTTAGCAAGTCCGTGCCATAACCTTTATGCTGCCATGCACCTGCAGAATGTTTGCCGACCGGAACAAGTGGTCCGTAAACGTGAAGTTCACGAACGATAGCGGAGGGGACAGCGGTGATTTCTGGTCTATGGGCTTTAGGTGAGGGCACACGTAATCGTAAGTAGCCAAGTAAAATGTCGTTTTCTTTGTCTTCAGCTGAAATGAAGACTTCTTTGCCCTCAGAAGCATCATAGGTGAAACTTTGAACTGTGACTTTGTTGATGTCAGGCGTAACGTGGTCAACTGCCAACCGGTGCCCAACCTCTCTGCACCGAATACATTGGCATTGGCCACCTTGCTCTTTGAGTCTTTTCTGCGCTAGTTCCCGCACGTCACTTCTTTTTACGCCAGCCAGAATGAGCCTTGCTGGGATGTCGCGTTGCACACGCATAACCCTAACCCATTGAGGAATTGTTTTTTTGATTTCAGCAATCAAAGCTGTGGCTTCTTCGGTGGTGTAAGGATCGTAGGTACCTTGCTGGTGCCATTCATAGGCTTTTGTGCCTGCAATACAGAGGCACGGATAAATTTTTATCATGTCTGGTTTGAATGAAGCGTCAGTGAAGATGCGTTTGAATGCATCGAGATCTTTTTGCGGCGTAGAACCCGGCATGCCAGGCATCATGTGATAAACTATTTTTAACCCAGAGTCTTTTGCAATGCGTGTGGCTTCAATGACATCTACGACTGTGTGGGTTCTGCCAACTAGACGGTAGATTTCGTCGTCGGGGTTCTGCACGCCAAGCTCAATTCTCGTAACACCCATATTGAGCATTGCGTCGATGTGAGGTTGCTTTGCCCAATCTGGCCTGGTTTCAACGGTTATACCGACGTTACGGATTTGGCTTTCTTCTGCGTTCATCTTTGCCTCTTCCAGATTCGTGGATGCTTTGCCTGTTATTGCATCTAGAAGGCGCTGGACGAACCATGTCTGGTATTCCATGGGGGTTGCAGGAAAGGTTCCGCCCATGATGATTAATTCGACTTTATCCACTTTATGCCCAATCGCAGTAAGTTGATGAATGCGGCTTTGAACTTGCTCGTAGGGGTCGAAGTTGTTTTGGGTTCCACGGAGCGCTGCGGGTTCATATCCAGTGTAGCTTTGAGGGCTGCCCGTTGCGGGTCCTCCGGGGCAGTAAGCGCAAGGCTCGGGCTGTGGACAAGGGTAAGGCTTGGTCATTGTTGCGATGACGGTTACGCCGCTGATGGTTCGGGTATTTTTTCTTCTAATAATCGGTAAAAGCTTTTTTTCTTCCAAAGGAGTTAAGAAAGAAATCAAATCTGCGTTCGAAGGAACAGCTTCTAAATGGTACTTGGCAGAGACTTTTATTTTTAAGCGGTTAACATCCTCATGCGTAGCTGAAGGATTAGAAAGCAAATTATCTATTATCTCACGTAATGCTGATGAATTCAAATTGAACCAAAATATGGTTTAGTCTAGTGGTAGATAAACTACACTAACCAGAGAAGACTATTAGGCTTGAAAAAACAAGTTTGGCTGCGTTTACATCCAGTTTTGACCCGCTTTCCTTTGCAGAATCACGCGTTTTTCGTAATTGCGTCTGCTTCGGTTTTTTGGGCTTGGCGATGTTTTTGGCTGCGCCTGGATTTTTGGCGTTTGTGACCTTACTTTTCCAGCTTTTGAGAGTGACCCGTGAGTTGGCATTATTTTTCACTGTGAACAATAAGCATGGTTGGGTTACACTTAAATCTTTACCTGTAAAATTATTTGTAGAATGATTTGTAAATTTTTCTTTGGTTGGATAAAGCTAATAAGGTAAGCGGAAGAGTTAGCTTTTCGTAGGAGGAACAGTTGAATTGAAACTGATCTACGTAGCGATTGACGGCATGGGAGATTTACCAATTAAAGCGTTGGGCAACAAGACACCGTTGGAGGCAACTGAAACCCCCAACATGGATGCCCTCGCAACAACTGGCAAAACAGGCTTAATGTACACGGTAAAGCAGGGAGTCGCTCCCGAAAGTGACGTTGCTGTTATTTCCCTTTTAGGCTATGACCCCTTCAAATACAGCACAGGCAGAGGGGTTATCGAAGCAGCTGGCGCAGGTTTAAAGATGAAAGACGGCGATTTGGCTTTGCGGTGCAACTTTGCTACGATGGGCGAAGAGAAAAAGCTCATCGACAGACGCGTAGCCAGAAGCTTGAGCACTGAGGAAGCCACCGAACTCGCAGACTCCGCAAACAAACAAGTTAAGTTGGACTCATACTCGGCGACGTTTGAGTTTAAAAACACGCTTGGGCATAGAGCAGTGCTGCTTATTAAACGTAAGGCTAAGCCGCTTTCTAGTAATATAACAAACACTGACCCCGCCTACCTCATTGTCAACGGGATCGGCGTAGCGGCTGAGAAAGTTGATATGGTCTTGAAAACTTGCGAGCCCACCGACAAAACCGACATGGCCAAGGTTTCGGCGGCACTCGTCAACGAGTTTACCGAAAAAACACATGAACTCTGGGAAAACCACCCAGTCAACGTGAAACGGGCAGCCGCAGGCAAGCTCAAAGCAAACGTTGTATTATCTCGAGACGCCGGGCACCTGCTACCAAAATTCTTTAACATAAACGAGCACTATCACGTGAAATTCCAAGCGTTGGCCGATATGCAAGCGGAACGAGGCATCGCTATGTTGGCTGGCATGGATTCCATGCTTCTGCCGCCGCCTTCAGGCAACCTTGAGCACGACTGCGAAATCAGAGTTAAAACGCTCCTCGAAATGCTTCCTAAATACGACTGTTTTTACATTCACCTCAAAGGCCCCGATGAACCTGGACACGACGGCAACTATAAACTCAAAAGCCAAATCATAGCTGCCATCGACAAATATTTTTTTGGGCCGCTGCTCAAGCAGATTTCGCTCAAAGACAACCTTATTTGCATAACTGCTGACCATGCGACGCCTTGCGAGCTTAAAGTGCACAGTGACACTCCTGTTCCAGTGCTTATTTCAGGCAACAAGCTAAACGGCGGCATATCTGTGAAGTTCTCTGAGAAGGAATGCGCGAAAGGGAGTTTGGGAACGCTGGCCCGAGGGTGCGAGTTGTTGCCTAAACTAATGGAGATGCGCAAAAAATAGGGATTCGCCATTTTTTTTCCAATTTCCGCCCAAAAATGAGGTCTTCTCGCTATATCGGCAGTAAACCGTTATCTTGAGTTGCTTCATGATTTGCCCGTTGAATCTTTCTTTTTTTTTTCGCAGAATTTGCCTAGAAATTTCTATGGTAGCTATATCTTCTTCAAACTTGTGGATTATTAAAATTTAGGCAAGACTTAATAAGAAAAACCTCCCTTCCCATATTTGGAGAGACTATGGTTTCTCTTTTAGTAGCCCAAGTTGATCTATTTTTTCAGGTCACAATATTTCTGCTGTTGACGCTAGGTATGCTATTCGAACGTAAACACCTCGCTAAAATTCATGGGCAACTAATGTTGACCGCCGTCTTGTTAAACGTCGTCTCGTTTTTGGCAGTTATGGCGCCTGCGATGGACAAAATTGGAGGAATCACATCCGACACTTTAAGAGTCGTTGCGATGGGACATGCATCTCTGGGCGGTTTAGCTTTGTTTTTGAGCTTTTGGATAGTAGGTTCCTGGCTTTTGCAACCTTTTCTAACGCAGCATCTTAAAATGAGATGCTATAGCGCATTAAACAAAAAAATTATGTGGGCAATTCTGTTCCTGTGGTTAGGTTCGTTGATTCTGGGATTCTTTCTCTATATGATGGTAAACACACATTTGCTTGGCAGCTTTCAATTGACTATGTTTGGAAGTTAAACAAAAACAGGATTCTGTAAAGTCTCCGAAGGAAGGCTATCTCCTAAATCTTTTTGTAAAAAGTTGAGGGGTAGCGAACAGAGAGGCTTTTTCTTCCTTCTGCGACTAAGGCAGAAGCTTTTTTGTCTTGGTCGGAGAGGGTTTTAATGGGTTTGTTTGAATGGTTATTAAAAAGCGGCTATCAACCGAAGATTTTACAGTACCTGCAAAGGGTTTCTGAGCTACTTAGAATCTTCAAGGCTTCTATTTTCTTGTTTGGTATTGACTTTCTTGGACTTGCCTTTCTTGGTTGTACCCTTCACTGGTTTACTACTTTGGTCTGCATGCTTCTCTTTGGGTTTGGGTTTGGGTGTTTGCTTATTATTTTCTTTCTTTGGGTTTTCTCTCAATCTTCTTCCAAGATAAGCAATTCCACTAATAAAAAGTGCAAGTAATACTCCTGAAATTGTGCCTGATATGACAATTCTGTTTGAATTTTGATTTTGAATTACAGTGTATGGTTGAACGTAAATTGTATGGTCTGGATCATTGTAATTGATTGTAACTGGCGCAGTTCCATTGTTGAAGCCTATATTGACAAAGGGAT